>CAMNGO010000036.1 GCA_946538445.1 uncultured Lachnospiraceae bacterium | reverse complement strand
GCCGTCTCCTTCCACATCCTTTCCCAGCTCTCCCTCTCCGATCATTGCCACGGAGACGGGGTCTTCCAAAATGATGGAAGAAGCATGTTCCCGGAGGTAGGAGACGATGTTCTCTTTATTCAAAATAATCATGATGTCTCCTCCTCACTATTTGTCAATGTTTTTTATATTACGACAGTAGATCTCCTCAATTGTAAGGATATCACGGATCAATTCGTCGATCGACTCATAGGATTCCCATTTCAGGAGCATCTGCCTGTCGATAATGATTCCCAGACATTTCGCATTGTGGCGCTGTACATAGTCATCGATGGAATCAAAATCCGGATAAGGAATGGCACCACAGGTTCTGCCTAACATGGGGGATGCAGCAAAACCGATAAACTCTCTTAAAGTGGTAAGCCGGAAATCTTCTTCCAGACCTTTGATATTCTTGTAGACATCCTTGGCATCTTCTCTCCAGTACTCGATAAAGTAATCGCAGAACTTAAGATAAGTATCACGAATTACCGAGAGACAGTAAGCCTTGTAGGAATCCCTGGCCTCCAATGATGGGAAAGGACGGAAACAGGCGGCAGCATACTGGGCGATAAAATTCGCCGTGAAATACCCAAGATCATAGGAGAAAGGACCACAGAAAGTATACTCCATATCAATGACTTTCGTCTCGTCCTGACCTGCAAAGATGTTTGATGTATGCAGATCTCCATGAATGAGGCATTCTCCCTTTGTCATAAAGAGATGGCGCAGCTTTTGTCTTGCAATCAGAACATCAGGATCCGCAACGACTCTTTTTGAAAATCTGACAAAATCCGGATCCAATGGTCTGGCAACGGTATCTTCCTCCACCACTTTTGAAAGGAACATGACATTATCCATGATATCCCTCATGGTAGAATTCATAAAATGAACTGCAAGATCCCGATAATCCTTGGTAGGAAGGTAGTATTCCGATGTATAGAATTCCGTTGCAGCCATATATCTGGCGATATGGTCAGCCAGATGAGGGAAAGTAACTCCCTTTAAAAGCTGAAAACGGGAGATATTCAGATGGGATACATCCTCGATTATGATAACCCTGTTCTCCTCATCGCAATCGTAAACCTTGGGGATCAGGTCAGGAACAATGGCGCTACGGAGCTTCATGGATTCATACTCCAGTTTAAAACGGTTGATATCCAGGACATAAGGGCCTTTTGCCCTGCTGTTTATCCTGGACTGTTTTACAATCAGGGGGTGAACTCCATCAGATATACGAAAAACGTAATTGATGAAGCCGTCACCGTCTTCCTCAGGATTGCCTTCGCCGACAGCGGAGATATTCACAACCCCGTCGGTCCGGAAGAAATCTAATCTGGACTTTACATAATCAACGATATTTTCTTTTGTTATGTCCATAGTCATCGCCTCCCTGAAGAATAGAATAGCGGTTCAGAATATTAAAAAAAGACTAAAGCATGATTTTTAATGCACACTTTAGTCAAAGTAATCGTCGGCATAGCGAGCCTTATTATCTTCTTTATATTTCTCTAACAAAAAGTGCAGACCTTTAACCAGTTCATCAATACCCTCTCCGGTAACGGAACTGACCGGGAATATATTTTGGCAACCGGCAAGTTCCAGGTACCTTTTGCCCTGATTGATCTTACAATCAGGACGATCTATCTTCGTGAGGATACCGATCACAGGTTTCTCAAACTTGGATGTCAATCCTCCCGAAAACCAACAGTCATCACTGCTGGAATCCTGGACCAGACCAATGATATCCGCATCATGGGAAGTGATGGTCAGAGAACCCCAGTATCCCCTCTGCTGCATATACTCACCGGGTGTGTCGATAAAATTACCCACGTACTCCACAGCCTGGGTCTTATCGTATTTAATCTCTTCATGGATCAACCGCTGGATCAATGTGGTTTTACCTGCAGCGGAAGGTCCGATCAACATAACACGCATCTATACAACTCCGGGCTCAATCAGGTCTTCGTGATGGAAACTGCATCAAAGCCCAGTTTGTTATAGAAGGTAGAGATTACACTGTTAAGAGCAGACTCCACATTTGCGGTGGAACCAACGATGATTACAGAACCGGAAAAACGGTCCACGAAACCTAACTTGATGGAGGCAGCCTTAGTACAGATGTCTGCAGCGATGATGGTTGCTTCTGACGGAGTGATAGTCAGAATACCGATCGCATCATGATATTCATCCGGCAGACCCAGCTTTTTATAAACGGAAGCCTTAGGTCTGGTAACCATATGAGCCAATGTAACCTGCTTGCCGGGAACGTACTCCTGGATCATACGCTCTTTATCATTATTGGCATTAACTCCATTATTTATTATATCTTTTGTTGCCATAAGTGCTCCTTTCTATTCTTATAATCCCAATAAAAAGGCATAATAATACATACTGAACCAATTTAGCAATATTATATAAAGATACTTGGAAAAAGTAAATGTCTGACTTACGAAATGATATGTATTCTTTTGTTATCCTGTAAAAAAAATGAGTAAAAAAATGCTGAATTCAGATACTAAGACTAACAAAAAACTTGTTTTATTTTCGGGATTCCAAGTATAATAAGATAAATGGGAGAATTTGAACTATGAATTACACTTATATGCTAAGATGCAAAGACGGAACTCTATACACCGGATGGACAACAGATCTGGAAAAAAGGGTTCATGCCCACAATGGCGGAAAGGGAGCGAAATATACAAAAAGCAGGACCCCTGTCACTCTCGTATACTATGAAGCATTCGAGACCAAACAGGAAGCCCTGCGAAGAGAATCTGCCATCAAGAAAATGTCAAGATCTGATAAACTGAAGCTGATTCGTGAGAATACAGCTAGATGAGGTATTGGTACATACAGATAAAGTGGCACAGGCTTCCGGCCATGACAAAGAGATGAAAAATCTCATGTCTGCCGAAAGAGGCAGGTAATTTATGAAAGACAGGCAGGTCCAAAGCGTATAAAACACCGCCCAGGGTGTATATGATGCCTCCTGCCAGGAGCCAGATAAAGGCTCCGGTTGCCAGATTGTTTATGATTACCGGAAAGGCAAACAGACAAGTCCATCCCATGAAGATGTAGATGATGGAGCTGACCCATTTTGGACAAAAGATAAAGAATATTTTGACCAGGATACCTATCAGTGCCAGGACCCAGATATAGATCAGCATGGGGATGCCATATCGATCCGGGAGAACCAGAACACATACCGGCGTGTAAGATCCGGCGATAAGAACAAAGATCATGGAGTGGTCCATGCGCTTTAGCAGTTTATTCACCTTTGCGGAAATATCCAGAGAATGATACAGGCTGCTGGCACCATATAAGAGGACCATGCTTACGATAAAAACCGTCATGGAAATAACAGCAACCGGAGATACCAAAGATGCTTTATGGATCAAGGGGAAAGCACAGAAGGCTGCTCCTGCCATGGCAATCATATGGGTTATGGCACTTCCCGGGTCTTTTAGCTTATGATTCATAGGAAAACCTCCTTTATTTAATAAAATAATAATAAACACATCATGTAGTTTTAAAAACTACATTAAGTACATATTGATATTATCACTGATAAAAAGGTTTTGCAAGAGATAAATTTCAGGTTTCCGAGCTTTGCCGGATCAGGAGGAGGATATGATTCGTATTGGATTGGGCCAGATTGATATGGCCTGGGAAGACATTGAAGAGAATAAAAGAAAGGTGGAGTCCTTTCTCAGTGAGGCAAAAGAGAAAGAGGTTGATATCATAGTATTCCCTGAGATGACCATGACAGGGTTTTCCATGAATACATCCATGGCTGCCTTTTACGAAGACCAGAATCACTTTTTTGAACAAAAAGCCAGAGAATACCGGATCAGTATCGTCTATGGTGTCATAGCACCTGGCCGGGATGAGAAATTTGAGAACCACCTCGTTATAGTAGATGAGAAGGGAAGCAGGATCCTGGAGTATGCCAAAATTCACCCCTTTAGCTATGGAGCGGAAGCCAAACATTATACAGGCGGAGACAAGGTGTATGCATGCCGATGGCACGATGCGGTACTATCCGGATTTATCTGCTATGATCTCAGGTTCCCCCAGATATTTCAGTATGCATCTGCAGAGAGCCAGCTGATCTTTGTGATAGCTAACTGGCCGGATACGAGAGTGGACCAATGGGATGCTCTCCTTCGTGCCAGAGCCATAGAGAACTCCTGTTTTGTGGTCGGAGTCAATCGCGCCGGAAAGGCGGGAAGACTTCGTTACAACGGTCACTCGGCGGTTTATAACTTTTACGGAGAAGCAGTCTCTGAAATCCGGGAAGATGAAGGGTTGATCGTGGCGGAAATTGACCTGGATACAGTCCCCGCATATCGTGATTATTTCCCGGCTGTAAAAGACAGGCGACCGGACCTCTACCGGGAACTTACTTTGCAGTTCTACCCGGAGGATTGACATCCCCGGACCCGGTGGAAAACCTTATTTTTGCAGGATATGTTGACTTTGATTATCATAACAGGTATGATTAGAAAAGATTTTGCTTCCCGATTTCTTATCGGGAACTTAGAACAGGAGTAGAAACATGGCGATTGAAATGCCTGCCAATATCATAAGATCTCTTTCCAGAACAGAGAAGCTGGAACTCCATATCTATCACACCAGGCCGATCCTGAATTATAAGGCATTATTTGCGGATGGGAGTGATTATTATTTCTCTCCCATGGAACCTGATCCGGGAGATGAGGTCACCATCCGTTTCCGCACGGCCAAGGACAATGCGGAGCATGTGTTTTTTTTCTGTGATGATAAAAGACATGAGATGGAAGTTGTATCCAGCAACGAAAGATTTGATTATTATGAGATAAAATGGATCATGCCGGAGGATACTCTGGTATACTGCTTTGAGATTATTTCCAATGGAACCCACTGCTTTTATAATAAAAAAGGACCTCTGACTTATTGGGATTCTTTTTTTGATTTTCGGGTAAAAGCGGGTTTCTCCACCCCGGACTGGGCCAAGGGAGCCGTATTTTACCAGATCTTCGTGGATCGTTTCAAAAACGGAGATCCCACCAATGATGTGGTGGACAATGAATACATCTATATCGGAGAAAAAGTAAAACAAGTTCATGACTGGGGAAAGTATCCTGCTCAGATGGGCGTGAGGGAATTCTACGGGGGAGACCTCCAGGGAGTCCTTGACAAACTGGACTATCTTCAGGATCTGGGAGTGGATGCTATCTATTTTAACCCGATTTTCGTGTCTCCTTCCAATCATAAATATGATATCCAGGATTATGACTATATCGACCCTCATTTTGGCAAGATTGTTGTAGATGAAGGGGAAGTCCTCCCGGAGGATGCCGAGGATAATGTCAATGCCACAAAATATATTTCCAGGGTCTCCGACAAAAGGAACCTGGAGGCGAGCAATGCCTTTTTTGTCCAGGTGGTGGAGGAAATTCATCGCCGGGGTATGAAGGTGATCCTGGATGGGGTTTTTAATCACTGCGGATCATTTAATAAATGGATGGATGCAGAACGCATCTATGAAAATCAGGAAGGGTATGAAAAGGGAGCATTTGTGTCAGAGGACAGCCCTTATCACAGCTTTTTTAAATTCTACGATGAGTACGAATGGCCCTATAATTCAGAATATGATGGCTGGTGGGGTCATAAGACTCTGCCTAAATTAAACTATGAAGATTCGGAAAAACTCTATGATTATATCCTTGAGATCGGGAAGAAATGGGTTTCTCCTCCCTACAATTGTGACGGCTGGCGACTTGATGTGGCTGCGGATCTGGGACAGACCCAGGAGATGAACCACCGGTTCTGGAAAGATTTCAGAAAAGCGGTAAAAGAAGCGAATCCTAATGCCATCATCTATGCGGAACACTATGGAGATTGCGGTGACTGGCTTCAGGGTGATCAGTGGGATACGGTTATGAATTACAGCGCCTTCATGGAGCCTGTTACCTGGTTTCTGACCGGGTTGGAGAAACACAGTGATGAGAAACGAAATGATCTCCTGGGCAACGGACAGGCCTTCCATGACGCCATGATTTATCATATGTCGAGATTTCAGTATCCTTCCCTGGTGGTTGCCATGAACGAGCTGTCCAACCATGATCATTCCCGTTTCCTTACACGTACCAATCTGACGGTAGGACGTACCAACAGTCTGGGACCGGAAGCGGCTGATGAAAACATCAATATGTCCATTATGCGGGCAGCTGTGCTGATCCAGATGACCTGGCCCGGTGCGCCGACTCTTTACTATGGAGATGAAGCAGGAGTGACCGGCTGGACGGACCCTGATAACAGAAGGACCTACCCCTGGGGAAAGGAAGACCGGGACCTGATCCGGTATCACAAAGATCTCATCCGCATTCATAAGGAGGAGGAGGCCCTGATGAAGGGATCCCTGATCCTTTTGAAGAGTGAGCAGAATGTGATCAGTTACGGCAGGTTTACGGAGGATGAGAGGATGGTCGTGGTTGTGAATGCAGATTTCCAACCTGTGGATGTGGCCTTGTCTCTCCTGGAGGCAGAGGTTTCTGAACAGGAAGTGATGGAGAGAATCCTACTGACGGATTCGGAAGGCTATACTCTCGAATCTGAAATCTATCAGCCCAGAAACGGCATACTCCGCTTTCAGATTCCTGCGAATGGCGGCCTCCTGCTTAAAGCGAAAAAGACAGAATAAGTACTAGGAGACAAAACAGACTGCTTTTTGTTTTGTCTCCTTTTATTTTAACTATTCAGAAAATACATTTTATGGTATGCTATAGTAGTGGGTAGAAATCCGTATACCCATGATGGAAAGTATTAGATTGTACGCATTTCATTGATAGATCTAAGGGATATCATTACAGGAAGAAGGAGATCATATGGGAAGAAGAGTGGCTCGCAAGGAAGAAAAAAAGAAAAACAGAAAACTGATACTCAAGATAACAGGAGGTATTCTGCTGGTTCTTTGTATCGCTTATGTCATTTCCTGTGCTGTGATTCCTGCCGATACCATTCTCAAAGGGGTATCCATGAATGGAGTTGACCTGGGGGAAGTGACGGAGGAGCAGGCAGTTTTAAAACTGAAAGAACAATATGAGAAGGATTATGTAAACCGCTTTCTCACCGTGAAGGCTATAGATCAGGAATATAAGATTCCCATGTACTCTTCCATGTCCTTCAATGAAGCGGATGCTGCCAAGAAGGCCTTCTCTTATGGCCATGACACTTTCCTGCTGCGAGGGTTCCAGATGTTAAAAGCGCTTGCTTTCGGGGAGAAGATGCATTTCTATCCTGCCATCACAAACCAGGCTGCCCTTGATGCACAGCTCAACCAATCCGGTCTTGCCGCCTTGAATACAACGGTACAGACATCCTATGAACTGAAGGAGGATGAGCTGCAGATCGCTATGGGTAAGACAGGTTATTCTGTCGATCTTAAGGGATTGAATACCGCCATCGCAGAAGCGGTGGGTAAGGATGACTATGAGACGGTCATAGAAGCCCCTCTGATTCAGGGAACAGTAGAGCCCCTCGATATTGAGAAAGTTTACGCAGCAGTCCATAAAGTAAAGAGAGAGGCAACACTTGAGGTTACAGATAAAGATTATAAGATTGTGAAATCCATCACCGGAATCGACTTTGATAAAGAAAGCGCCAAACAGGCGGTGGAAGCAGCTGCTGAAGGTGATCTGGTTCATGTGGAGATCGTGAAGGACGCGCCGGTAATCAACACCAAGGATCTGAAAAAACATCTGTTTGAAGCGGCACTGGGATCCTGCACCACATATGTCAGCGGCAGCAATGCCCGCGTATCCAATGTCAGACTGGCAGCAAAAACGATCAATGGTCTGATCCTCCTGCCCGGCCAGGAGTTCTCCTACAATGCTTCTGTAGGCCAGAGGACGGCGGAACGCGGTTATCAGAAGGCACCGGCCTATTCTGACGGAAAATCTGTGATGGAATTGGGCGGAGGTGTCTGCCAGGTATCATCCACCCTGTATAAGTCAGTGGTTCTTGCTAACCTTGAGATCCTGGAGCATCATAATCATACTTATGAGTCCGCCTATATCGGACTTGGCATGGATGCTACCGTGTCCTGGGACGGACCGGATTTCCGCTTTAAGAATAATTCCACATACCCGGTGAAAATCGTGGCTGATTATGATGACGGTGCTCTTACCTGTAAGATCAAGGGTGCCAAACTGGACGATCACAAAGTTCAGTTTGTGGCAGAGATCCTCAAGACCATCCCGTATAAGACCAAGTACGAGAAGGACAAAACTCTTGCCAAGGGGAAGACAAAAGTGGTTGAGTCCGGACACAACGGATATGTGGTACAGACCTACCGCATAATCGTGGACAGCAGTGGAAAGCAGATCTCCAAAGAAGAGGAAGATAAATGTACTTACACGAAGAAGGATGCCGTTGCCCTCAAAGGAACTAAAGAGAAAAAGGCGAAAACTGCCACGGATGGAAGCACGGAGCAAGGCGCAGCGACGACAGAGAAAAAGAACGGACAGTGATTTTGGTAATTTTTGTCATATAAGTGCAAATCATTTTACTTAAAAATATAAATGAGACAATTAATTCCACGAATCCCACATTGAAAAAAAGAATGGCAGGATTTATAGTATAAGTAGGTTTTTATGTTTTAAACTGAGTGATGAATCATGATACTATAAATTAGGAGGAGGTTAGTTTTCATGCTTAGCGGAATGATTAATACTTTGAAGAAGAATGAGAGAACTATCGTATTTACAGAAGGGTCTGACAAGAGAATCCTCGAGGCAGCTTCCAAGCTTACCCAGAATGGAATTCTGAAGGTTATCCTTCTTGGCAACATAGATGAAGTAAATGGTGCTGCAAAAGGATTTGGCTTCGATATCTCCAAATGCCAGATCATTGATCCCGAGAAGTATGATGAGATTGATCCTATGGTACAGGAGATGATCACACTCAGAAAGGGCAAAATGAGCGAAGAACAGGTTCGTGCAGCTTTGGCTAAGAGCAACTACTTCGGAACTATGCTTGTAAAGATGGGCAAGGCTGATTGCCTTCTCGGCGGAGCTACCTACTCCACCGCTGATACCGTACGTCCCGCATTACAGCTGATCAAGACAAAACCGGGCAACAAGATCGTAAGCTCTGTCTTCATTCTTGTACGCGGAGATGAGAAGATCGCTATGGGTGACTGTGCCATCAACATTGATCCGACTGAGGATGATCTGGTTGAGATTGCTATCGAATCTGCCAACACAGCCAAGATCTTCGGTATGGATCCGAAGGTTGCCATGTTATCCTATTCCACACTTGGATCAGGCAAAGGACCTTCCGTAACAAAGGTAGCTAATGCAACCAAGAAGATCAAAGAGATTGCTCCGGACCTTGCAGTAGAAGGCGAGATTCAGTTTGACGCTTCCGTAACTCCGGAAGTAGCACAGATTAAGTGCCCGGGATCCCCTGTTGCAGGCCAGGCAAACACCTTCATCTTCCCGGATATCAATGCAGGTAACATTGGTTATAAGATTGCATCCCGTCTGGGTGGTTATAAGGCTGTTGGCCCCGTTCTTCAGGGTCTGAATGCTCCGATCAATGACTTGAGCCGTGGATGTACCATGGAAGAAGTATATGATATGTCCATCGTTACTGCAGCATTAAGCTGTCCGTTAGAGCCGGCAGAGCCTGCTAAGGAAGAAGAGATCGATGTAGCAAAACTTGAAGACATCGTCAGAGCTGTTGTTGATAAAGTACTCGGAAAGTAATACTTTTGAAGGAGAATCATCCCACAGTATCGAGACTGTATCAATGAGAATTAAATAATGGATGATAAGAGTACAATGATCATGGATAAGCCATTATTGTTGTACTCTTTTTCTTTTCAGATGCCTGTTCTTATGGTAGGATAGAAGAGTAGCAGACAAACAAGACAGACAGAAGGAACAGATTAAAATGGATGACAAATTTAGTAAGGCGGAAGAGTTTCTGGATAAGATCGGAGATTCCCTGAGTGATCTGGATTTTGAAGGTTTGAATGACAGCATCCGGGAATCTGTGGACTATATCCGGAGAGAGGCAGAGAAGGGCTATAAGGATTTCAGGATGCCTCCTTCCAAAGAGAAAATTAAATACAGTAAGTATTATGAAACTCCTTATGAAAGATACAAAGCTGCCCAGAACAGAAGAGGAGAAGTGCAAGGCGCTGTCTATAGAGAGGAGAGAGAAGAGAGAGAGGAGACCCGGAGGGTTCTCTCCAGGATACCGGGTAAGCTGCTGGGTATATTTGAAACTGCTGTCGGTGTGTCCGGGCTGGTTATCTTCGGTGGTCTTACCCTCATGTTCGGTATTCCTGCTTTGATCACTGCTCTTACAGGAGGAATTGTATCCGGCATTGCAGCAGGTATGCTCGGACTTAGTATTCCATTTACAATTGCATCCGCAGTACTTTTCGGTCACGGGGTTTTCTCCAGGAATCGGGCAAAACGTCTGATGGATTATGAGAAAGAACTCCGGGGAAAAGATTATATGATGATTGATGATCTCGTGGCAAAGACCGGTTATTCCGAGAAACAGATCCGGAAAGATATCCATTTTATTGAGGCCGGCGGAATTGCCCCCGGACTTACCATGGATGAGAAAGAAACCTGCCTTCTTCTGACTGACCAGGCCAGGAAACAGTACAGCGATGCTGAGGAGGCCAGGATCAGGAGAGAACTGGAGGAACTGAAGAAGAAAGAAGAGCAGGAACACCTGGAGATGAAGAAGAAACTGGCAAGTAAGGAAGAAAGGGAGTTAATGCGATTCAATGAAGAGATGAACGCATTCCTTGACGATCTTCAGGTTAAGAAGACGGAAATCGATTCACCTGATCTGCGCCAATATATGGACGAGATTGAAGTACTGTTGAAACAGATCTCGGAATGCATCAAGGAGCACCCGGAGATGATCTCAGGAACCGGACATCTGATCAGTTATTATCTTCCATGTATGAGCAAGCTTCTGACTACCTATGAAGATCTGGAGGAGCAGCCGATACAGGGAGAAAACATACAGAAAACGAAACAGGAGATTGAGGACTCTTTCCTCACCATCCGGTCCGCTCTCACGAACATGTATGACGAACTCTTCCTCAACGTATCCATGGACATTTCCTCTGACATCCAGGTTATGAATGCCATACTGGCTCAGGACGGATTGAATGATGACCTGCATTCTTCCTGATCAGATTATCTGTTAATCATGCAAACGATATGATATATTTATTATATTAATAACGGGAGGGAAAACAATGAATTTAGACGAATTAATGAAAGAAGAACCCACTCTGACTTTGGACCCCTTTGAGGAGCAGGTGAAGTCGGATCTGGCTGATGCCGGATTTGCCATGGAGGCGGAGTCTCAGGAAGAAACAGCCGGTCCTGCAGCTGCCACCGGAAAGAAAGAAGTAGCCTTTACCGACTATGAAGAGGACTTAAAGTACCTGACTGAAGATGAGAAGAAGAAGGTGGATGCTTTTGCAAAGCAGATCTCCATCACCGATTCTGCTTCTGTACTTCAGTATGGAGCCGGTACCCAGAAAAAGATGTCTGATTTTTCAGAAGGTACCCTGGAGAAAGTCAGAGCCAAAGACCTGGGAGAAGTAGGTGACATGCTCAGCCAGGTAGTGGTTGAACTGAAAGGCTTTGATGAGGAAGAGAAAAAAGGTGTCATGGGTTTCTTCCAGAAGAAGGCAAACAAGGTTGAAACCATGAGGGCGAAATACGATAAGGCGGAGAGCAATATCGATAAAACCACCCAGATACTGGAAAAACACCAGATTCAGCTCATGAAAGACAGCGCCATGCTGGATAAGCTTTACGAACTGAACAAGATCTATTTTAAAGAGCTGACCATGTACATCATAGCCGGGAAGAAAAAACTGAAAGAAGTATTGGAAAATGATCTTCCCAAAGCCCGTGAGCTGGCAGAGAGTACAGGACGTCCGGAGGATGCCCAGGCAGTGACAGATCTTGAGGCTATGTGCAGCCGTTTTGAAAAGAAGATTCATGATCTTGAAGTGACCAGAATGGTATCCCTGCAGATGGCTCCACAGATTCGTATGATCCAGTCCAGTGATATCACCATGGCTGAGAAGATTCAGACCACCCTGGTTAACACCATCCCCCTGTGGAAGAGCCAGATGATCATAGCCCTTGGTCTGGAGCATTCTCAGAAGGCAGCTGCCGCTCAGAAGAAGGTATCGGATCTCACCAATGATCTCCTTAAGAAGAATGCCGAGAAGCTGCATATGGCCACGGTAGAGACCGCTAAGGAGAGCGAGAGAAGTATCGTGGATCTGGAAACTCTGGTAACCACCAATGAGACCCTGATCAAGACGATCGATGAAGTGATGCAGATTCAGGCAGAAGGCCATCAGAGAAGACTGGCAGCGGAAGCTAAAATGTCTGAGATGGAAGAAGAATTGAAGAAGAAATTGATCGCCACACTGCGATAAAGAAAAAAGGCTGGTCCACAGATCATGTGGGCCAGCCTTTTATATATTTATTAGAATATTCTCCGGATACCAACGATATGACGATAGGAAGCATTGTTTGTAATCTTGATACCGGTGCTTGGGTTACTTGCATGGATGACACGGTTATTTCCCATGTAGATAGCAACGTGACCGCTGTAGCAGATGATGTCGCCGGGTTTGGCATTCCTGATTCCGCCGGATACTCTTCTTCCTACAGAACGAAGTGCGTAGGAGGAATGTGGAAGAGATCTTCCGAAATGTCTGTAGATGGACATTACGAATCCGGAACAATCGGTACCGTGTGTAAGGCTGGATCCGCCATATACATATGGGTTTCCAAGGAAGCGTCTTGCGTATGCTACGACGGATTCCCCTTTGGAGTAGTTGGAAGAGGCGGTTCCGTTTTTTGTCTTGACGTATTTACCTCTCACATATCCGATTGCATCCCCAACCTTGACTTTAACCCAGGTGGAGTTTGTGGTAAGTACCTTAATTTTAGTACCTTTTTTCAAAGTGAGTTTGGAACTGGCACTGCCATTCTTGGAAGAATAGATATTTAAGGTGCTTCTGGTTACTTCACCGGAGATAGCATTCTTGTAAAGATCGGAAGCTGTACCGTATGATGTCTGGATACTGGAACCTTTTGTATAACCAATGACGCCGGAAACAGATACTTTAACCCATTTCTTTCCTGCTTCAAGGATATTGACAGTCTTTCCTTTTCTGATGGTCTTCAGTTCTTTTGAAGAGGAACTCTGAGCAGCCCGGATACTTAACTTATTTGCTGAGACTTTTCCGGTGATGATGGATGATGCGGAAACCTTTGACAGCTGAGGCTGGCCTCCGATGATTCCGACAACATGGAAAATAAACACAGCAAGAATAAGGCTGATCGCTAGTTTCTTGATTGCTTTT
>CAMNGO010000035.1 GCA_946538445.1 uncultured Lachnospiraceae bacterium | reverse complement strand
ACGGAATATCTTCATCAATACAGACTGAAAAAAGCGGCTGACCTGCTTGAGGGAACAGAGCTGAAGATTGAGGAGATTGCCAGAAAATGTGGTTATAATCAGACCGGCTATTTCTCCACAAGATTTAAAAAGAGTTATCTGTGTTCTCCGACGGAGTACAGGAAAGCGAACCGGAATAGTAATTCATGACTTAAAAGATATAGTTTTAATCAATGGTATAAAATATTAAGAAAAATGGTATCAAATAGTAAGAAAATGCTTTCTAGCCTTTTTATGGATTTTGTGTTAGACTATCAACAATGAGCTAATTTTTAATCATAACAGTCGGAGGCACTATATTGATCAGACAAGAAGGGTCATTAAGACCATCCTATAAGAAATCCGTAATAAGAAGGATATTTGGTAACGAAATGGATCAGGAAATAAGGGATATCATCATAAAACACGGCAGTAATATACTTTGCTCTGATACTTTTAAGGAAACCTTTGATCAGACACATCATTATAAAACCACGGTGGGTGACCACATCCTGGGGGTCACTGTGGAAGCTGTAAAGGTTTGTCTCCGACATAATCAGACAGATGATCAGACTCTTGGAAATGTAGTGACTTCCTGTCTTTGTCACGATTTGGGTATTGTTGGAAGAGATGAGAAATATAACAATAATTTTGAAACATTAATCTGGCATCCAAAGCATTCTGCGGAAGTATACAAGGAACTGACCGGAGAGGAAGATGAGAGAGTACTGGACGCCATTCATTCCCATATGTTTCCCCTGAAACCACCCATGCCAAAACACAGAGAAGGCTGGATTCTTACCTGGGCAGATAAGATCAGCGCCTCCATGGATATACTTCAGATTCCCCCGGTGACCATTGAGGAAAGGGAGGAACTTCTGGAGCTGGCAGAACAAGAACAAAGATAATAAATGAAAGGGAATCGTATCGTCAATACGATTCCCTTTCAATATTTTTATTTATGTAATCCGGTTGTCTTCTGAATGCGATGACATAAATCACAGCCCGGAAGATCCAGTCAACGTACATGGCGTACCAGACACTAAGTACATTCATGTGGAAAAGTTTGATGAATACATATGCCAGACCGACACGGAAGACCCACATGGTGAAAACCGCGATGATCATAGTGAAGGTTGCCCTTCCAATGGCACGAAAATAATAGGGCGTCTGAAATGCCAGAGGCCATATGATCATAGCGATGGCATGTGAGAGCACCAATCCCTGAGCCAATGTGGCAGACAAACCCGTCAGCTGATAACAGCTGACAAAGAAGGAACGGCCGATAATCAGGATGGAACTCAGGATAGCCAGCATGACGTAATTGATCTTAATCAGTTTTTTAGCATAATATTTTGCCTGTTGGTATTCTCCGGCCCCGTAGCATTGTCCCACGATGGTGAGCATGCCTGCTCCCAGAGCATTTCCCGGAAGATAAAGGTAGGTTACCAGATTAGAGGCAACGGCGAAAGCCGCGATGGATGCGGTACCCAGAGTGGATACCAGGCTTTGCAGCATCAGTTTTCCCAGATTAAAGATTCCACTCTCCAGACTGTTGGGAATACCGATGGACAGGATTTTTTTCAATATAGCCAGATCAGGCAGCAGATCAGAGAAGCTCTTCACACGAAGGGCGTTTTCTTTTTTCTGAAGCAGAAAAAGGATGGCTAGGGCCCCGCTTGCCCGGGCAATCACTGTGGGGATACCAACACCCAGAACCCCCATCTTCAATACGAAGATACAAAAGGCGTTTCCGGCGATATTAATGACATTCATCAGGAGAGACATCAGCATGGATGTCCTGGTGTTTCCCATAGCCCGGAAAACGGCAGCGCTGGAATGATAGATTCCCAGGAAGGGGAAGGATATGGCGGTACAAGCCATATATAGCATGGCATTATCCATGACAGAAGTTTCCACTTGACCAAATATCAGAGAAAGGATGGAATGGTTTCCAATCAGGAGGATAATTGTGATCAACAGCATCGAAACTCCGGTGAGAAAGAACAGCTGACCTCCCACCTTAGAGGCATTCCTCTCGTCTTTTCCCCCGATAAACTGGGCACATACCACGGTTCCTCCGGCAGCGATGGCAAAGAGTACCTGGAGGATCAGATTATTGATGGAATCCACCAGGGAAACACCGGATACGGCAGCCTCACCCAAAGTGGCAACCATCAGGACATCGGCCATGCCCACCAGAACGATAAGAAGCTGCTCAATCATAAGAGGAACCAAAAGATTATATAATTGTTTTCTGCTATAAAGATAGTTCATTCTTTTTACTCTTTTCCACTCATTATTTGCTAATATTAGCTTTATCAACACAACTATATCATAATTCCCCCCACAATCCTATCTGAAAAATCTATACTATAGAGCGTTTATCTACCACTTCATATTAAATCAATCAGAAGCCTACAAATAGAATCCTGTTTTACATTAAGATTTGAATTATATATTTTTTACAAATTAGTATGATCTATTTTGTAAAAAATATAGAAAGGATAAGGAATGCTTGACAGAAAGATTGTCAAAAATTATAATGAATTTATAAACTGATATACCGGTATATGGGATAAACCCGCAGGTGGGGGTCAGACCCCCATCATAACCAAATATGATTTTATATGAAAGGAGTAGTATCAATGAAAGTAGGATTTATCGGACTTGGAATCATGGGAAGACCAATGGCTAAGAATCTGTTGAAGGCAGGGGTAGAACTGCTGGTGTCAGATCTGAATAAGGAAGCTGTCGCTGACGTGGTGGCTGCAGGAGCGAAGGAAGCCAGTTACGCTGAGATCGGAGAGCAGTGTGAGAGAATCATTCTTATGGTACCCAGCGGTGAGATTTCAAAGGCGATCCTTTTCGGAGAGGGCGGTGTGGCCTCCACAGTGAAGGCAGGAACTGTAATCTGTGATATGAGTTCCGTTACACCGGTTGAGTCTCAGGAATGCTACGAGGGGCTGAAGGCAAAAGGTGTAGGCTTTGTGGATGCTCCGGTTTCCGGTGGCGAGCCGGGAGCAATCGCAGGTTCTCTGGCTATTATGGCCGGAGGAGATCAGGCTGACTTTGATGCATTCCAGGAATATTTTGATATCATGGGTAACAGTGCTCTTCTGATTGGTGGTTCCGGAAGCGGCTCTGTGACCAAACTTGCCAATCAGGTTATCGTAAATAATACCATCGCAGTAGTATCCGAGGCTTTTGTTCTGGCAGTAAAAGCCGGTGCTGACCCTGTGAAGGTATACCAGGCAATCCGTGGAGGCCTGGCAGGCAGCGCAGTTCTGGATGCCAAGATCCCTATGATCGTGGAGCGTAATTTTAAACCGGGCGGCCCCATCCGCATCAACCATAAAGACATCAAGAACGTTGTTAATACAGCACATTCCATCGATGTTCCGATTCCATATACCGCACAGTTATATGAGATTCTTCAGGCTATGAAAGTTCATGGACATATGGGGGATGATCATGGTGGAATCGTTCAGTATTTCGAGAAACTCGCAGATGTGGAAGTGAAGAAAGTAGATTGACAGGAGGGGTAGAAGATGGCAATCAGCACAGATATTTTAACATCTTATAAGCCGATCGATGAAGCAGCGGTGGATGCCCTGCTGGCTAGGGAGATTGCGGCAAATGATAAGAAGATTGTTGTTCTGGATGATGATCCTACCGGTGTGCAGACAGTTCATGACATCTCTGTTTATACAAACTGGGATAAGGAGAGTGTTATGATGGGATTTGAGGAGGAGAATAACCTCTTCTACATTATGACCAATTCCCGTGGCTTTACTGCAGAACAGACAACAAAGGCACACAGAGAGATTGCCGCTGTTGTGGATGAAGTGTCCAAAGAAACCGGTAAGGGATATATTTTTATCAGCCGCAGTGATTCCACGCTTCGCGGACATTATCCTCTGGAGACCGAACTTCTGAAAGAAGATTATGTGAAAAATACCGGAACCCAGATCGACGGTGAAATTCTTTGTCCATTCTTTAAGGAAGGCGGACGTTTCACTATCGATAATGTTCATTATGTAAAATATGGTGATGAACTGGTTCCTGCCAATGAGACGGAATTTGCCAAAGATAAGACTTTCGGATATAAGGCAGCCACCATGCCGGAGTATGTGGAAGAGAAGACAAAAGGCCAGTACAAAGCTGCGGACGTAACCTGTATCTCATTGGAGGACATTCATGATGTGGCCATTGATAAGATCGAAGAGCAGCTGATGAATGTGAAGAACTTCAATAAAATAATCATCAATGCCGTGGATTATGTAGATATCAAGGTGTTCTGTGTGGCTTTATACCGTGCGATGGCTAAAGGAAAGATTTTCATGATGCGCACTGCTGCCGGTATCGTTAAGGTTATGGGTGGTGTTACAGACCAGCCACTCCTTACCAGAGAGCAGATGGTAGTTAAAGAGACCAGCAATGGTGGAATCATCGTAGTTGGATCCCACACGGATAAGACGACAAAGCAGGTGGAATGCCTGAAAGAACTGAAGGATATCGAATTTATCGAGCTGGATGCAACACTTGTGAAAGATGATACTGCCTTTGAGGCAGAAGTACAAAGATGTCTGGACAGAGAAGAGGAGTGCATTAAGGCAGGAAAGACAGTCTGCTGTTATACCACCCGTGCTCTCATTACTGCAGACACAGGGGACAAAGAAGACGAACTTCGTCTTGCAGTCAAGATTTCCGATGCGGTACAATCCCTGGTCGGCAGACTTTCTGTGACACCGGCATTCGTTATCGCAAAGGGCGGGATTACTTCCAGTGACGTAGGAACCAAGGCTCTTGCCGTTAAGAAAGCCAATGTTTTAGGACAGATCAAACCAGGTATCCCTGTATGGCAGACAGGGCCTGAGAGCAAATTCCCTCAGACACCTTATGTTATCTTCCCTGGTAATGTAGGGGAGATAGAGACTTTGAAGGAAGCAGTTGAAGTATTAACAAAATAAAAATATAATAAATATATATAATGTAAAGGAGGAAAATACTATGTTTATGTTCTTATCTCACATCCTGGATCCCGATGGTTATGCATGGCCAGGTGAGCCGGTTGTATCCACACAGCAGTGCACAGATGTATGTGAAGAAACTCCATTCTGCAGCTTTGTTTCTACGGTTCCGAACCATTGTGGAACTCATATGGATGCTCCTCGTCATTTCGTAAAAGACGGTATCAGCATCAATGAACTGGGTATCGAGTATTTCTGCCATACAGAAGTTGCCCTTCTTGAGATCCCCAAGGGACCGGCACAGGGAATCTACAAAGAAGATCTGGAACCTTACGCCGATATCCTCTCCAAAGTATCCTTTGCACTGATCCGTACCGGTATGGAGCAGTATCGTGATACCGATCAGAATATCTATCAGAACGAAGGCGCTTACATCGCACCAAGCGCAGGTGATTACCTGACAGAGAACTTCCCGAACCTGAAAGGTATCGGTATGGACTTCCTGGCAATCGGATCTGCTTCCGCATCCTGTCCGGAAGGTGAGCTTCCGCCGGATTGCCACAGACATATCCTGGGTTACTACACAGGCAAATTCTGTACAGGCGTAGAAGATATGCATCTGTCCGAGATCCCGAAGGGAGCAAAGATCACCAGATTCATCAATGCACCTCTTCGCATCAAAGGCCTTGATTCCAGTCAGGTAGTTTGTATCGCTGAAATCGAAGACTAAAGGCGGGTTATCAGTTTATTCAACCAAATATGTAACAACAAAGAAGCCGGATTTGATCCGGCTTCTTTTCAGCTTGTAATGCTGTTTTCTTTATATACTTTATATATTAATAGGGATAATCCGAAGTTTCATGGGTTCACGATCTTGAGGTTGATCTCCTGGGCAATATGGAGATGACTACCAATCAGGTCTTCCAATTCCTGGAGACGATGTTCTTTTACGTACTGCAGGATAGTCTGATGTTCCAGAACCGTATCTTCCATCCTTCCCTCCTGAAGAAATGAGGTGGCTGTCTGCCAGAAGATCCGGTACATGAAACGGCGATATATTTCCAACATGGATTCATTTCCCACGAACTGGACAACGCTGCGGTGAAATTCATAATCTTTGCGGGCGAAGTCCTCATTGTTATGGTTGGTTGCGATGATTTCATGCTGACTTTGCACTTTTCCGGACAGTTTATTATAGTACTGTTGTCCTCTTTCCGTGTCCAGATGAATGGATAACTGTTTAAAACAATAGGTCTCCAGGGCATATCGCAGCTGGTAGGTCTCAACGATATCCTCTTTTGTCATCTTATGCAGGGTAAAGCCCTTGCTTGGGAAGACATCGATATAGCGTTCCTGTTCCAGACGCAGAACCGCATCCCGGAAGGGAGTTCTTGACACATCGGATTCCTTGGCCATCTTATTCAGGGAATAATATTCCCCTTCTTTTAGTTTTCCGTCTTTGATCAATCCAATCAGATGGTCATATGCCTTGGACTGAAGCATCTGGGTATCTTTCATATACAATATCTCCCGTGATTTTATATCATCATTCTACCTTATGCCGGAAAAATCTGTCAATCCATTTCTGACAGATCGATTCGGCAAAATTGACAATACCATCTGAAACCAGTAAAATGTGTGTATAGTATATGTATAGATATAAAATTATATTAGATTATTTATATAAATAACACACTGTTTATATGAATCTTATTATGATTATAAGGAGGATATAAGATGTTAATTGATCTGGTGAGAAAAAACAGAAGTTATAGAGGCTATGATCATAGCAGAAAGATCAGCAGGGAAGAATTGCTGAAGATGGTGGAAGCGGCCCGCCTGTGTCCATCCAGTGTGAATAAGCAGCCCTTAAAGTTCCATCTGGTCTATGAAGAAGACAAGGTATCCGGTCTTCAGGCTGAGACCAAATGGGCCAGAGGTCTACCTGAGATGACCCTCCCTCATCCGGGAAAGGAGCCGACTGCTTTCATTGTAATCTGTCAGGATACAGACATCGATCCCAATCTTTCCCGTTATCAGAAGGATGTAGGGATCGTGGCTCAGACCATACTGCTGACGGCAGTGGAGATGGATCTGGGAGGCATCATGATCGGTAACTTCCGTGCGGACTCTGTCTCTCAGGTGACCGGGTTTCCTGAGAACATAAGGCCTTTGCTGATCGTTGCCCTCGGAAAACCGGATGAAGAGATTATCCTGACGGATGTGGTGGATGGGAATACCGGCTATTACCGGGACCAGGAAGACAGACATTACGTACCTAAAAGAAGTCTGGAAGACCTGATCTGCTAAACTGTCAACAAACAGAATGAAAATCTATTCAATAATTATAATTATATAATCGATTAAAAAAAGCTGTGGGGTAGCAGACATATGAAAGTGACTTTGTACCGCAGGAAAGAATGACTCTGCAGTTGTCATTCTTTCCGAGGAACAACGGAACTTGAATATATCTGCTACCCCCTGGTTTATTCTTTAATAAAGATCATACTCTCAATGAGTTGTTCTCAATGTTATAATCCATTCTCCAATTGATACACCTCTTGAGATAATGAACATAAGCAGGATTCTTGCACATGCCTTTACCTTCTGTGTCAGAGATCTTGGCCACATCCATACCGTTACATGCGGTGGTCTTCATAACGATATTAAGGGCAGGTACCTTAGTATCGTTGGAGAGGTAGGTACCGATACCGAAAGCAACTTTGGCACGGCCATCGAAATGTTTCTTGATCTGATCAGCCTTCTCGAAATTCAGGCTGTCGCTGAACAGCAGAGTTTTGGTCTTGGGATCGATATCCAGATATTTATAATGATTAATCATTTTCTCGCCCCACTCGATGGGATCTCCGCTGTCATGTCTCACGCCGCTGAAGAGAGTGGCATAGGTGAGCTGGAAATCCTTCAGGAAGCAATCTGTGGTGATGGCATCCGTAAGGGCGGTACCGTTGAGGACCCCGTACTCTTTTACCCAGGCATCCAGGGCATACCAGTTGGAGTATGCCGGATTATGCTTATGGTTTCCCTGTCCTACGCACATGAGCCATTCGTGGGCCATGGTACCGATAGGGGTGATTTTGTATTTTTTGGCAAGATAAACGTTGGATGTCCCCACGAATGTAGAATCAGGGTATTTATGCTCACTTAAGGTCTTGACAGCCAGTTCCTGAGCTTCTGCGGACAGTCTTCTTCTAAGGCCGAACTCGGAAAAGGCACCGATATTGTACTCGCCGCTGACGAGTTTCTTAACCTTTGTGTCAAGGCGTTCTTTGAAGCTTTCCATCAAATCATCATAATCGTAAGCCATGCGGAAATAGACCTCATTAACGATTGCTAAAGTGGGAATCTCATACATGGATGTGTTTAGCCAGGTTCCCTTGGCCTCGATAGTAAGTCCACTGGGACCGTCTGTGCTGAATGTGAAATCAGCATATCTCGGTTCCCACAATCTTAGGAAATCACAGTAGGATCCTTTGATCCATTTGATACGGTCCAGGTATTCCAGCTCATCCTCCGTGAATCGAAGATCACAGTAGAGCCTGATCTGGCGTTTGATTTCCTCCACCATCTCGGGGGTAAAATGTACATCTTCATTACGGCATTTGAATGTCCAGGTGGTTTTGTAATCGCTGAACTGATGATAGATGGCCTGACCCATGGAAAATTTATATGCATCTGTCTCCAATAAACTCTTGATAATCGGTTCCATATTCACTCTTCTTTCTTTTGTGATATTTTTGGGTTGTCCCTATTATATCACTAAATGATAGTCCTTCCATACTTTTTTTCAATAAATAACACACATATATAACAAAAAGAGTTATAATATACCTGATAATGGTCACACGGCTCCTATATAGAGTAGGGAGTCATCATCTCTATCTGATGTAAAGGAGGTAGTTATGAGTAATTTGTTGAATATGCTTCTGGGATCCATGACTTCCCAGTCCAGCTTACAATCCTTGTCCGGTAAAACAGGGCTTAGCAATGCGAAGATCAGGGCTCTGCTTGCTCTTGCCATACCGCTCCTTATGAAGTCCATGACAAACAATGCTGCTTCCCAGCAGGGAGCAAGTTCTCTTCTGGGTGCTTTATCCCAGCATACCAATCCGAATAAAAAGACCATGGCTCAGCAGATTGATGCTGCGGATGCCAAGGACGGCGCCAAGATCGTTAATCATATCTTTGGAAAAGATACTGATAAGATCATTGGTCAGCTGGCAGGCCAGACAGACCTGACAACAGACCAGGTAAATGGTGTATTATCCCAGATGGCACCGGCCATGATGACCGGTGTGAGCGAGGCCACTACTCAGGCGAAGAAAGGCAAAGACCCGGCGAAAGCATTCGGTGTAGATCTGAGTGACGGTTTTGATATGAAAGATGTGATGGGTATTCTCGGGGCTGCCTCCAAAGGAAAAGAGAAGACAGGAGGAGGACCGGATCTGCTAAGTATGCTTTTAAATGCCAAAAAATGATTTAAAGAGATTGATTCCGCCGGAATCAATCTCTTTTATTTTTACATTTTCTTTAAAAAAGGGTATAATGGGAAGGTGTAAATCATGAACATAGCCTTTCCGGCTTGGCATAGAGTATCTGAATGTGGAGATTATTATGAAGATCAGGATAATACAATGGAGACTGCTGATCGGGTTTCTGTTTTTAACGGTAACATGTTCCTTTGGATTGACAGCCCAGGCTGCATTCCCTTCCGACATGGGGAAAAAGCCCTTGACAGCTGCCCCTCTGGTCACGGATCTGTCGGTCTATGAGGATCCGGCCATGACCCGTAAGAAGATGGAAGTCAGTGGTGGAGACTTTGAATTCACTGCGACGGATGTCTCAGATGACCAGAAAGCTTTATACGGAACTTATGAGATCGGTGGAGAAATGAAGGACGGATGGATTCCTTCCTCGGTCTTTCTGAGCGATGAGAATTTCAAGCATGTCTATGCTACTGTCCGGGCAGGAATGGACATCTATAGCAACAGTACTCTTTCTGAGAAGAAAGATTCCATCAAAAAATATTCCGGAATCATTGCCCTGGGAAAAAAGAACGATGGGGTACAGGTAATCTATGAGAAGAAAAAGAGTTATGGTATCGGATGGCTTTCAGCCGGCGAATACGAGAATAAGCTGGTCTATGACGGAAGAGATAAACAGGCCTTATGTGACGGTGTCTATTCTTTCACGTCCATGGATACTTTATCGGATCCGACTCCGTTCTCCCTGGAACTTAGTTATGTGTCACATGAAATGTATCGCCTGATGGACAACTCCAGGAAGATGTATCTGAAGATTGACCGGACATCCATGGAGGGAGACTCCGAGAAAGAGAAATCTCCGGAATGGATGGAAAAAGGTATCATGCATATCATAAAGCAGTTCATAAGTTCCTCTTACCATGAGAAGGTAAAAGAGTGGGAAGAAGAACAGAAGAAGGCAGATGCTGAAAAAAAGAGGCTGAAGGAAAAAATATCTCTGGGGGAAGTGTGTGAGGATACCGTAAATAAAGTTCGTTATACTCTTGCCTGGACGGATGATGAAGAGGAAGCCGGGCGTTTCTATGTGAAGAGACGAGGGGACTATTTCTCTGTCTCCTGGGAGGATACCAGCTTATTCTGCGGAAGGGGAGTAAATGACACCGGAAAACAGATTTTTATTCTCTCTATGCCGGGAAGTCCCGGGGAATCGGAGGAGATTGTCCTCGCGGATAATTATCTTTGGAAAGTACGTGCTCCATATCCCCAGATAAAGACTAAGAACCCTATGGTATTTACCCAGTATGATCCGAAATGGTGTGGAAAAGCCTATGGAAGTGAAGGAACCATGGGTACCGCGGGATGTGGGGTACTTGCCACGGTCAATGCAGTTTATGCTCTCACAGGCCAGTATATGGATGTCATGGATCTGGCTGACTATGCGGTGGAGACGGGTCTGCGCATCGTCGGAAGCGGTACGGACGACGGAATCTTTCGTGCCGCCGCCGAGAAATACGGATCCACCTACGGGTTTGTTTATGATGGGAAAAGCGGGAATATTGAGACCCTGAAGAAGAAGCTAAAGAAGGGCGATGTAGCCACAGTACATGTGATTGGACATTATGTAGCCATCACTGCTTATGACGAGAAAAAGAACAAATATCTTCTGCTGGATTCCAACTGCCTGCCTAAGAGGGAGACGACGGCTTTCGGCGACTGGATCTCTCCCTCCAGGTTGATGGACGGTTATCTCTATGGTCAGATGTATTTCTTCTACAGACTGTCGGAGGAATAGGGCATAGGGAAGGATGTCTCTTAGGAAATCTGCGGTCTCATATGAACGGATATTTCCCATGGACTTAAAAATATTAGGATTGTATAATTAATACATAATTAAGAAAGATTAAGAAAGTGATAAACTGCCATGTTTGATTTGAAAAATAAAACGATCAACCAATTGATATTTGATGGTCATGTTGGGCTGGAGAAAGAAAGCCTGAGGGTTACGGAAGATGGACGGTTCGCCCACACCAGGCATCCTTTTCCGGGAGAAAAACATATCGTCAGAGATTTCAGCGAGAATCAGGTTGAGATAAATACAGGAGTATGTGATTCCCTGGAAGCAGCAATCCAGGAGATGCGGGCCTATACCCTCAAGATTCAGAAAACATTGAGCGAGATGAATCCAAGAGAGTACCTGTGGCCCAATTCCAATCCGCCTTATATTGAAAATGAGGAAGATATCCCTATTGCTATCTATGAGATGGACGAGATTGAGAAAAGAATCTACAGGGAATATCTTGCTGTTCGCTACGGACGTTATAAGATGGCCTTTTCCGGTATCCATGTGAATTACTCCTTCTCTGAGGATTTGCTTCAGGCCGGCTTTAAGGCCAGCGGTTTGATGGACTTTCGTGATTATAAGGAGAGGCTTTATCTGAGGCTGGCTGAGAACATGGCTTTCTATGGATGGATCGTCACAGCAGTTACAGCTGCCAGTGCGGATATGGATGGCTCCTTCTTCCAGGAGGGGAAGAAGGGGAAAACCACATTTTTCGGAATGGGTTCCGTCCGTTGTAGTGAGCTGGGTTACTGGAACCAGTTTGTGCCCATCTTTGACTATACCAGTCTCGGTTCCTACGTGAAGAGTATACAGAAATATGTGGATAACGGGTTCATCACTTATCCGTCGGAGCTTTATTATCCAATCCGTCTCAAACCTTATGGAACCAACAGTCTGGAGTCCTTTGCGGATTGTGGAGTAGATCATATTGAACTGCGGAATGTGGACCTGAATCCCCTCACCTGTGCAGGGTTGGATCTCCGGGATCTTAAGTTTATAAAACTGCTCCTGATCTGGGCGGCAACGATTCCGAGGATGGCTTTGTCTGAGGCAGACCAGGTTCAGGTGGTCCAGAATTTTAAGAATGCCGCCAGATATGACCTGCATACGGTGAACATCGTGTTCCCAAATGGGGAATATATGACGGTTCAGGATACAGGAAGAAAAGTAATTGGCCAGATCAGAGACTTCTATCTGTCCAATCTGAATGAAGGCGATTCCAGGATTCCGGAGATACTTGAGATTCTGGATTTTGAAGAAGATAAATTTATTCATCCGAAAAACAGATATACTGCGAAGCTGCACCGGGCATTTGCCGAGGACTATTTCGATAAAAATGTAGAGATTGCCAGACAAGTTCAGGAAAATCAGATCAGGCACATGAATTAAATCATGTGCCTGATCTTTTTATACTATTCTGCTAATTTATTATCCTGTTATTTTTCTTCCTTGAAGCTGATCAGGAGGTCTTCCGTGCTGATGGTATCACCGGATTTCACATAGATGATATCTACGGTACCGTCCATGGTGGATACTACGGTGGTCTCCATCTTCATGGCTTCCAGACTTAAGAGTGGCTGGTTGACCTTCACGGTATCTCCCTCTTTTACAAAGATTTCGCCCACGGTGCCCGGGATGGAAGCACCAAGATGGTATTTGTTATCCTTGTCAGCTTTCACATGATGGTCTTCTTTCACCTCAAAGTTCTTATCCAGGATACGTACCTGACGGTAGAAACCATTCACTTCAAACTGAAGGGTACGGTATCCTTCCTCGTCAACCTCTCCCTTGCGGACCAGTTTGATGAGAAGCTCTTTTCCTTCTCCGACATTGATCTTGGTTTCTTCCCCTTCCCGCAGACCATAGAAGTATACATGGCTCTCCAGACGGGAAACGTCATTATAAGCCTGGAAATGTTCACAGTAATCCTCGTATACCTTCGGATATAAGGCGTAGCTGATGACTTTCTGCTCCATGATGGCAGGATCTTCCATCTTTTCCTGATAATACTTTTCTTTCAGAAGTTTCTCAATCTTTGCGAAGTCCTCTGCAGGAAGAAGGCTGCCCGGACGAACCTTGATGGCCTTCTTGTCTTTGAGAACGATCTTCTGTAACTCTTTGGGGAATCCACCTTCCGGCTGGCCGATCATTCCCTGGAAATAACTTACCACGGAATCCGGGTAGGACAAGTCTTTTCCTTCGGTCAGGATATTGTCTTTGTTCAGATTGTTCTTGAACATGAAGATGGCAAAGTCGCCAACTACTTTGGAGGATGGAGTTACCTTTACGATGTTGCCCAGGAGTTCATTTGCTTCTTTGTAGAGTTTTTTGATCTCGTTGAAATGTTCTCCGGCGCCCATTCCTTTGACCTGAGCCAGAAGGTTGGAATACTGACCGCCGGGGATCTCATATTTGTAGATCTCAGCCTTGGGGGCTTTCATTCCGCTTTCGAATACCTGGTATACCTTACGGACATTCTCATAATAGTCGTCCAGGATATTAAGCTGATCCGGATCAAGTCCGGTATCTCTTTCTGTACCGTGGAGGGCTTCCACCACAGAGTTCAGGGAAGGCTGGCTGGTCATGGAGCTCATGGAACCGATGGCACAGTCTACGATATCCACGCCGGCTTCTGCAGCCATAAGTACGGTGGCCACACCATTTCCGGTGGAATCATGTGTGTGAAGATGGATCGGGATATTCACTTCCTGTTTCAGGGCAGTGACAAGCTCTTTTGCAGCATAAGGTTTCAGAAGAGCTGCCATGTCTTTGATGGCCAGGGTATGGATACCCAGAGCTTCCAGTTCTTTTGCCT
>CAMNGO010000034.1 GCA_946538445.1 uncultured Lachnospiraceae bacterium | reverse complement strand
ACAGGGACCGGGGGCTTTTCAGCAGGTAAGATGAAGATTTCCTGCAAAAGAAACAATGTGAGGAGGCAGAATATTGGAGAAAACAGAAAAATGGAAATTTTTTAAAGGATCAAAAGAGAACTGGTTTTCTGCCGAGATGTACAACTGGATGGACCCGAAAGATTTCAAGGAGTATTCGATCTTACACAGGAGATGCCAGTCGACCCTGATACGTGAGGTGCTTGCCCCTTATATCAACATCGTCGTCATGGATATCCGCTTCTATGAGTCCGGGACTTATCAGGAACCCGGAAAGCCCCTGCTGACAAATGTTCCGGCTTTCTACCTGGTCAGGCTGAAACAGGTGCTGTCTGATAGACACACGGCGAATATCAAATTGTTCCTCCCTCTGTTCTGGAATGAACGTTTTATGGGTATCGCCGGGGCAGGATCCAACCTGGAGACGGATTGGGACAAGGAACAGACCACCAATCTTACCTCATGGCCCATGGCTGTGCGTAATGGTTTTGCCTGTGTGGTAAATGACGGTTCCACCGGTATGTTTGTGGATGCCAGCTGGGGGATAAAAGACGATCACACTCTTGAGTGGGATATGATCGAATATTGGGCTTTTTCCGGCACCCATATCGTCACCATGGCAGCCAAGGCTGTGGTGGAGGCGGTCTATGACCGGAAGATCTATAAGAGCTATATGCATGGGACTTCGGGAGGAGCCAGACAGATCATGGCTGAGGCTCAGAAGTACCCCGGAGATTATGACGGACTGTGGGCTGACGGTCCTCTGTATGATTATTTTAATATGATGTTTTCCTGCCTTTGGGCAGCTTTGGTTCACTATAATGAACCCCATAAAGTATCTTTGAAGAAGTATCAGGTTGTGAAGGAACTGACCAGAAGACTGGCAGACCACCTTCACGGAGCCTTTGATCTGGAGGAGCCAAGCTGGCAGAAGTTTCTGGCAGCACTCCCGGGTGTGGAGACGGAGGACGGTCCCATCAGTGAGGAAGACCTGCGTATCATGATCAAGGTCTGGAACGGACCGGTCTTGTCTGACGGAACCAGAATATCCTACGGGTTTGGACCGGAGATCACCCAATGGCCGGTGGGCCCGAGGAATTTCGGGTATCTCAGGCAACATGAGGATGGCGAGCCTTCCCTCATACCATTTGCTGTTCAGATGTTCCGTTGGATGGTGAAGGATCCCCAGTGGGATTTCCGAAAATGTACCTACGAAGAATTCGAGGTTTTATACCGGACTTACCGGACACATTTTGAGAAGTATTCCACTTATGACCCGGACCTTCGGTCCTATGTGGCTTCCGGAGGGAAGCTGATCATCACCCATGGAACCGGGGACCATATCGTACCCAACAAGCTGACCCTGGAGTATTATAAACGGGTTTGCAGTTACTTCTCCTCGGAGGATGAGGCCAAGAAGAACATAAGAGCTTTCTTCCCCAGATTTGGAGGGCATGCTCTTTATGACTGGGATGGTCCCAATGTGACCAATGCCTCCGGTTTTCGTGCTTTGATGGATTGGGTGGAAAGAGGAGAGGCTCCGGAAACCCTGGATACCCTCAAGTATGACTTCGTGGAAGACAAGGTGGTTGAACGGGGACAGGTCAAAGCCTTCCGGATGAATGAGTAGTAAAGAAGGGATCAGATGAAAAAGATAGAGATTATTGATGCCAAGGAGGTGGGGATCTCTCAGGAGAGCCTCACCTATATTGATGAAGTGATGGAGCGTGCCATCCGGGAAAAAGTGATGAAAGGTATGGTTACTCTGGTAGCCCGCCATGGAAAGGTCGTCCAGTACAAGGCTTACGGGGAGGCGGATGAAGGGATTCCCATGAAAGAGGATGCAATCTTCCGCCTGGCTTCCATGTCCAAAACCATAGGGGCAGCTGCCCTGATGCAACTGTATGACCAGGGTAAAGTGATGCCTTCCGATCCTGTTTCGGAATATATTCCTGGATTTCGGGAGACAGAAGTAGCCACACTGGATGCTACCGGATGTATCGTGCTAAAGAAACCTGAAAGGGAAATCACCATCCATGATCTTCTGACCATGCGGTCGGGTATAACCCCTATAGACCGGGCCTATCTGATACAGGACCCGGTTAAGATGTACTGCGCTGACCGCTATAAAGAGGCAGGAATCGTGGATACCATGCATCCGCTGAATGAAACCATAGGTGACGTCTGCCGGAAACTGGCAGGACTGCCCCTTGCTTCCCAACCCGGTGCCAGGTGGGATTATTCCAACCTGTCTTCTGTTGTTTTGGGTCATGTGGTGGAGATTGTATCCGGGCAGAATCTTCTGGAATACCTGAAAGAGCATATCTTTGATCCGTTGGATATGAAGGAGACTACTTTCTTTCCGGATCCCTCTCTTTATGACAGGATCCCGGCCGTCTATGCCTGTGGCAGCGGCCGTCGGCTGGACCGGCTTGATGTGCCCGGGACCGATGATACCCGGCTGGCCCGGGGGCCTGCCAGGATTTATTACAATATAGCTGCCGGCCTGCATGGTACCGTGTCGGATTATTTTCATTTTGCGGAGATGCTTCGCAACAAAGGCAGTTATATGGGAAAGCGGATTCTGAGCAGAAATGCGGTGAATCTCATGACCCGGAATCATATCGGCCGGGAGAGAACCTATATCTACGGACACGGCTGGGGATATATGATGAACGTCCAGGAAGATTACAACAATATGTTTAATTATCTGGGTGTCGGTTCATACGGCTGGCATGGATATTGGGGAAGCGTGTATAATGTGTGGCCCGAGGAAGACCTGGTGGCCATCATGATCTCCCAGGCATCCCCGGTCATGGAGACCTGGAAACCTCAGGAACGTTTTCTGAATGTGGTGGCAAATTCTCTTCTCTAGGCGGTGACCTATTGACTTATATGATAAAAATTTTTACAATATGAAAAAAATCAAAGGAGACGTAGACGATGAAAAACAGGAAAAGAAATCATGTATTTGGAAAGAGTATTTTACTTGTACTTATGATTCTTTCTCTGGCTTTGTGTTCGGCCTGTGGCACATCAGAGGGCGGCGGAACTTCCGACTCGGAAAAGAATACCATGGATGTAACGGTCAGTGCAAAGGGACAGGAAGTCAATGAAGACTTCAGCAAAAATGTGAATGTGAACCGTGCCAGTGAATATGCAAAAAAAGAGTTGGCGCTTCCCGTTAAGGAGATAGGAAGACAGATCTCCACGGATGTCAAGGCTAATGATGATTACCGGATTGTGGTTATGACCAGAAATTCCACCAATCCCTACATGATCGGCATGTGGTCCGGCGGGCAGCAGGCAGGAAAAGATATGGGATGTACTGTTGAAACCCTGTCCCCCTCAACCCAGGATTCCATCGAGGAGCAGATAACCATCATGGAATCCATGATCGAAGGGGGAGTGGATGGTTTCGTGATCCATCCTTCCGATTCGAAAGGGATCCAGCCGGTGGTGGATATGGCAAATGAGAAGGGAATTCCCGTGGCTGCCATCGGAACCTGTCCGGACACCGGTGCTTTCATGAGGACGGGTGTTGATTACTATGAGACAGGCTATCTGGTAACCAAGGAGCTGTGTGAAGCGGCCGGTGGAAAAGGGAAAGTGGTGGTCCTGGAAGGACCTGCCGGCGTGCAGAACATGGAAGAAAGAAAAGCCGGTATCCTTGATGCCGTGAAGGAGTACCCGGAGATGGAAGTGGTAGCTTCCCAGACGGCTAACTGCAAGCGGACGGAAGGCATGCAGGTGATGGAGAACCTCCTTCAGAACAAAGATGTGGCAGATGGGCTGAAAGTGGTGGCAAGCTGTAATGACGAGATGTCATTAGGAGCGATCCAGGCATTGAAAGCGCAGAATATCAAGGATGTTTTCGTAGGCGGTGCAGACGGTTCCAAGGATGCTGCCCAGGCAATTCTTGCCGGGGATCTCTACTGTACTTATAACACGGATCCATATGGGTCTACTTATCTGGCGGTCACCTATCTGGTTCAGTACCTCAATGACAAAACACTTCCGGAAGAGTATTTTATTCCGTTCCCGTCAGAGAGACATGACCCTCTGATCACTTCTGAAAATGTGCAGGATTACATAGATAATTACAGGTGGTTTGAGTAGGATATAAGCATATGACCAAGAAAGCTATCTTACAATTGAAACAGATAACAAAAATATTCCCCGGTGTGAAGGCCTTAGACCGTGTTGACTTTGCCCTTTACCCCGGGGAAGTCCATATTCTGGCAGGGGAGAACGGCGCGGGGAAGAGTACCCTCACGAAATGTATCCTGGGAATCTATGCCCCGGATGAAGGACAGATCTTCTACCAGGGTCAGGAGATTCATTTTGAGAACGCCGCCCAGGCCATCAGCCAGGGGATCGGAGCGGTTTATCAGGAACTGACCATGATCCCTTATCTGGATGCAGCTCAAAACATCTTTTTCGGGAAGGAACCCACCGTGGGTAAAACCCCTGTAATCGACACCCGCAAGATGTATGGGGAAGCCAGGAGCATCATGGATCAGCTGCATTGTTTTGACATGGATCTGCATGTACCTGTCAGACAGCTAAGCGTGGCTAACCAACAGATGATCGAGATTGCCAAGGCCCTTACCCTTGCGCCTAAAGTGATTATCTTTGATGAGCCCACCACCAGCCTGAGTTCTCAGGAGGTGGATTTTCTCTTCCACCAGATCCGAATCCTGAAAGAGAGAGGGATTGCTATCCTCTTTATCTCTCACAGGATGCATGAGATACGGGAAATCGGGGACAGAATTACAATTCTCCGGGATGGGAAACTCATCTCCTGCCATGAGATGTCTCAGATTACAGAAGACCAGATCATCCGGGAAATGATCGGAAGGGAGCTGGGGGATTACACGGCAGGTCACGGAGAAAACAGGTCGTCAAAACCGGTTCTGGAAGTCTCGGATCTATGCGACAGCAAGGGCAAAGTCAGCCGTTGCTCTCTGGAATTGTATGAGGGAGAGATCGTCGGGCTGGCAGGGCTGATGGGTTCCGGGAGAACGGAACTGGCGAATCTGATCTATGGAATAGACCCGATCTCTTCAGGGCAGATTACCTTTAAAAATAAACAATACAAAAGAACAAATCCGGTCAAAATGGTTCCCGGAGGAATGGGGCTTTTGCCCGAGGATCGCAAACATGCCGGACTGGCACTGTATGCACCGGTTCATTGGAATATTCTTGCCAGCAGCCTCAGCAGACATTTTCCTCATCATTTTCTGACAGAGAAAAAAAGTTCGGCCATAGCGGACCGGTATGTAGAGCAGCTTGGAATCGATACCCCGGACAGCAGAAGAGACGTGGGAGACCTGTCGGGAGGAAACCAGCAGAAAGTTGTCCTGGCAAAATGGCTCTCGGCGGATACGGACGTCATCATATTTGATGAACCGACCAAGGGAATTGATGTGGGAGCAAAGCAGGAGATCTATCGTCTGCTCTTTCTCCTGGCTTCCAAGGGGAAGAGTATCCTGGTTATCTCATCCGAGATGGAAGAACTGATGCGTGTGTGTGACAGGATCTACTGCCTGAGGGAGGGATCTGTCAGCGGGGAAGTACCCAGAGAAGAATTCTCGGAAGAGACCATCGGAAGGCTGATCTTAGCGGATGCGGATAAAAAGGATACGGTGGATGATTCGTCTGAAAAGGCAGATAGATCAACCTTTGACATCCGTGACCTGTTGAAAAAAGCGGCCCTGCCGCCGGCTTTCTTTATGAGCCTTCTCCTCATTATCGTATTCAGCCTGGGAGTGGATCATTACCTCAGTTTCTCCAATTTCGTGAATGTGCTGAGCCAGTCGGCTGCCCTGCTTGTCCTGGCCTGCGGCCAGGCACTGGTAATCCTCATACAGGGGACAGATCTTAGTCTGGGAAGTATGGTAAGTTTCATCGGCGTCCTGTGGATCTTTCTGCTGAATCTTAACTTCTCCATGCCACTCAGTATCCTTATATGTATCGCCTGTGGGGCAGTCTGTGGTCTGCTGAATGGTGTGATCGTGGCAAAAGGGAAACTGCCGGTATTTATCGTAACTCTGGGAACACAGAATATTTTTAAATCTCTGGCTCTTTTATTCTGTGGGAGCCAGACCTTGTATTATAAAAGCTCCTTGTTCCGCTTTCTGGCCAAAGGAAGCCTTTTGGGAATTACTTATATCAGTTGGATTGCTATCCTTTGCTTTATTTTTACCATTTTTATGGTTAACCGAACCAGATTTGGCTTGAGAGTAAGGGGAATCGGAGGAAATCCTCAGGGGGTTGGCTATTCCGGAGCAGATATCGATTCCAATCAGATTAAGGTCTTTGTCTATGCCGGGGTAATGGCTGCTGTCTGCGCTTTGATCTTATGCTGCAGAATCGAATCCGGAAATCCTAATGCCGGAGCCGGTATGGAGTTTAACAGTATCGCTGCAGCCTTGCTGGGAGGTATCTCCATGCGGGAAGGAAAAGGAAGAGTGGGAGGAGTCTTCTTCGGCGTCTTCCTGATCCTGCTGTTGAAAAGCGGACTGACCCAGGTCGGGATGAGCTCGACCTATCAGAATGCAACCATAGGTATTGTCGTCCTTACGGCGATCATCATCGATGCTTTATTGAAAAAGATAGAAGAAAGACGAGGGGGGTATTAAGATGAAGAGATACAGATATGTTCTGATCGGCATGCTGGTGCTCAGTATAATCGCCACCCTCATACAACCTTCCTTTCTGGCCGTTAATAACCTGATTAATATATTGAGGCAGGCCAGTGTCCTCCTGTTATTGTGCCTGGGACTTACCGGTGTGGTGATCAGCGGGAATATCGATCTGTCTGTGGGATCCGTCGCGGCACTTACCGGCTGTGTATGTGCAAAACTGATGATCTCCGGCCACCCGATTTTCCTGTCCATGTTGCTGAGCCTGCTGATCGGAGTTGTAGCGGGAGCCTGCAATGGATTTCTGGTGGGAGTACTGGAACTACCGTCCTTCGTATCTACCTATGGGATGAATATGGTGGCTTCCGGCATTGCGCTGATCGTCATGAGAGGTGGGATCATCTATGATCTGCCGGCCTCCTTTACCGCTCTGGGGATCGGATATCTGGGCAAGGTTCCCGTTCCCATCATACTGGGCTTCGTCCTTTATCTTTGCCTCCTGTTGCTGTGGAATTACACGGTTTTCGGAAGAAATGTATACATGATCGGTAAAAATAAAACGGCTGCTGTCTATAGCGGAGTGGATCAGCTGGGAATTCTCTTTAAGACCTTTATCATCAGTGGATTAAGCGCATCCGTCGGAGGAATCATCATGACAGCCAGACTAAATGCGGCGGATGCCGGTATGTGCGATGCTTATGGACTGCAGATCGTGGCTGCGGTGGTGGTGGGCGGCACTTCTCTGCTTGGTGGGGAAGGAGGTGTCACAGGCACGGTTTTGGGAGCCGTGATTCTCACAATTATAACCAACATCATGAATATGACCGGGGTGGCTTCTGCCTGGCAGAATCTGGTGCTCGGTGTCATAATTATCCTGCTGGTCTTTGCCAACAGCTGGTCTCTGGAACGCAAAAAAAGGAACGCTGCCTGACAGCGTTCCTTTTTTATATTCGTATCATAATTCCTCAAAGGCCAGCAAAACCGCTCCGCATTTGGGGCAATGTGGGAGGGAGGAAAAAGGTTTTCCCTCTTTTGCTTCGTCGTATATATACCCGCAGAGACGGCACCGGAAGACACAGTCCAGTTTGTGGTCATCGTTTACATGTGGGTTGCCGTTTTCTTTCAAATCGTCCACAGCAGTTTTGATGTGGAATCTGTGAAGGTTCTCCAAGATTGTTCCCATAACATTTCCTCTTATAGATGATGCAGATTTATATTGTTTTATTATTATATCATGGCTTTATTTTCCTAAATGGTAATATTGTGAAGGATATTTCGGAATTATAATCTGTCAATGCATTTTTTCCAAAGATCCGTTGCCCTTTATCCTACTTCGCTCCTGAGTAATGATGATATTATCATATTTGGGAAGGTGTACCCTTCCATAGATAAGAATAAAAATGAACCCCTGGAGGGGATAAGAGGAAGTAAACGATGAAGAAGATATTGATGATTACCGGAGATTTTACGGAAGATTATGAGACCATGGTTCCATTTCAGACTCTGGGAGTGGTAGGATATCAGGTGGATGCGGTATGCCCCGATAAGAAGGCCGGTGAATATGTTAAGACGGCAATCCATGATTTTGAAGGGGATCAGACCTACACGGAAAAACCGGGACACCTCTTCCAGCTGAATAAGAGTTTTGATGAGGTTGAATTCGATGATTACGATGGACTCTTCCTCACGGGAGGAAGGGCCCCGGAATATATCCGGCTCAACCCTAAAGTAATCAGTCTGGTGAAATGTTTTATGAAATCAGGGAAACCGGTGGCGGCCATCTGCCATGGAGCCCAGGTACTGGCAGCGGCAGATGTCTTATGTGGGAGAACCCTGACGGCTTATCCGGCAGTGGGGCCTGATGTGAAACTCGCCGGAGGAACCTATGTTGAGGTGGCGCCGGATGAATCCGTGGTGGACGGAAATCTCGTCACATCCCCGGCATGGCCCGGAAACACCGCCATATTAAAAGAATTTATCTGTCTGCTGGAGCAACAGTAAGTATAGAACAGGAGGATAGAAGATGCCAAGAATCACCACAACGACCAATATATATCTGAATAGAGAGCGGAAATACCGCATGTTTGTAGAAATGCAGAAGGCTGTGGAGATCATTCCTTTTGAAAAAGGTGATTTTCTCATGGCGGATTTCCAGGATGAATCCTTCATGCTGTTTGGGGAGAATCCATCGGAACCATGTGCCAGCATAGAACTTAATCTGCTGGATAAGGCTTATGATAAGGCCGGTGCAGAACTGGTGGAGAAAGTGCTGCTTCGTCTGGAAGAAATCGTCTCGGAGTACAGCGGTATCTGTACGGACAGAATCTTTACTTATATACGTAATGCGAATATCTGGACATATAATGGGGTAAATATCGACGGAAATCTGTTGAAACTGTAACAGAACCCTAATGTCAAGGCAAAAGGGCTCTGAATAGAAAACATATATAGTTGACTGCCTGTATCAGGAAGACGAGGAGTTGTTTCTCATGTACTCGTCTTCCTTTTTTAATTCCTCATAGAGGGAACAGGAATCCCACACAGCATTATACTCTGTGAGGACGGCTTTTAATGGAATCGGGGGAATATCCCGCCTTTTCATCTCCTCCAGGAAGGCTTTGATACGCTGATTGGTAAATCCGGCCAGGACCAGCATGGGCCTTTCAAAGGCACCTAGAGATTCCGGATCCACCAGATATTCCCTGATCTGATCCTCTGTGCCATAGGATAGAAAACCGATCGGAACCCGGTATTCCTCCGGTTTGATTATCTTCAGATCCACATCCAGAGAATCGCAGGTGTTCATGATTTTATCCACATCCTCCCCGGGCATACTGTCGTATAGTAGTACGATTTCATGTAATGTCATATTATAATCTCCTGAAAAAAGACCGGTGCTATTTTAGGAATAAAATAGAGCACCGGTCATAAAAAAGGAAAGTGTATTAATTGATTCTCTCAAAATTCTGCTGTCCTACATTACAGATTGGACAGTGGGAAAGAGTAGTAAAAGGCTTTCCCTCCTCTTTTTCGTTGAAGACCCATCCACAGATCTTGCAACGGTAGATTCCGTCCAGCGGATGATCTGCCACATTTTGATTTCCGCCTTTTTCATGCAGATCATCGACGGCTGTCTGAATGTGGAACTTGTGCAAACTTTCTAATATTGTTCCCATAATGTAACCTCCTCGTAATAATGATCAATCCTGGATAAACTCTCCGGTCCGCTCCAGCAGATTAATACGGAGCTGCCCTGTTTTGTCACCCATCTTGACCGACGGAAGAATCTCATATTTTGCTTTCTCCAGAACTTTGCCCGGATCATCCACTTCGTCACCGATAACGTGGATCTGTTCCACCCCCATCGAGAGCTGTCTGCGGATATTTTTAACCATCAGGCGGTCATAACGTTCGCAGGCCTTCTCAGATTTCTTCTGGTTTACCGGGGAGGAGAAATAATCTTTGATCCATTCTTCCAGATTGTTGATTTCAACCATGACTACAGTCCTTTCTTTGTGTGTGAAACCGTCATGCCACACGTATATGCTTCATTATAACGTATTATCATATCCCTTAATTGGAAAATAACCGAATAATATTGGGAAATAATATCTGTAGTAATTGCAAAAAACAGGGATTGGTTTTTGTGAGGGATTTTCCTTTTTTCTGCCATATTTTCCAAGATGAAAATGGGAAGACCGAAGGTAAAAGCGTGGGCAGACCCGGAGGAAACTTCTTTGACATGGATACAGGTGGTTTGACAAAAAGTTTCGTTTTGTACACGATAAATAATTGTTTTGGCAATAAAATACCCGAAAATAAAAGAAATTAACAAAAAATGATATGATTTTTCTACAAATATAACTAACTGATAATTGCAGATAGGGTTATCAGATATTCCTAACGGTAATTTTTTGAATCAATTATAATCCTTTCTAGGATGCAAATTCTGAATTATGGTTGATTTACAGGACGGCAAATGCTGTGTCTTCTTTTTGTTTACAGGGTTTTTATTTTTTATTAAGAAAGACACATGTTTCTTCTCCGGTCTCTCCACATTCCTAGGAAATCGTCAGAGATGAAACGCGGCCGGCATGATTTTTCGTGGTTGATTTTAATCTTGCGGGCTGGCAACGCATAACACTTTCAAATCTCAAACCATTACTCACGTTTACATCCGAAACGTGGCACATTAAAAAGGAGGAAATTGTAAATGATAGCAAAAGGATTTACAGAGCCAACCGCACGTATCAAAGCTTTAAAAGCAGAAGTTGTTAATGCAGTACCGGAAGTAGAACCATACAGAGCGGTCCTGATTACCGAGTCCTACAAAGAGACAGAAGGTATGTCCGCTGTTATGAGAAGAGCAAAAGCAAATGAGAAGATCTTCAACAATCTTCCTGTAGTTATTCGTGACAACGAGCTTATCGTTGGCGCTCTTTCCGTAAAACCACGTTCTACAAACCTTTGTCCTGAGTTCTCTTTCGATTGGGTAGAGAAAGAGTTCAAGACCATGGCTACACGTATGTGTGACCCGTTCGTAATCACAGAAGAGACAGCTGATATCCTTCACGAAGTATTCAAATACTGGAAGGGTAAAACCACAAGTGAATTAGCTACATCCATGATGAGCCAGGAAGCTCTTGACTGCCAGGCTGGCGGCGTATTCACAGTTGGTAACTACTACTTTGGTGGTATCGGACATGTTTGTGTAGACTACGGCAAAGTTCTCGAAAAAGGTTTCAAGGGCGTTATCGCTGAAGTTGTTGAAGCTATGGGTAAGCTCGACATCAATGATCCGGAATACCTTCAGAAGAGAGATTTCTACAATGCAGTAATCATTTCCTACAATGCAGCTATCAATTTTGCTAAGAGATACAGCAAGAAAGCAGCTGAGATGGCAGCTACATGTACAGATCCTAAGAGAAAAGCTGAGTTACTTCAGATCTCCAAGAACTGTGACCGTGTTCCTGAAAATGGTGCTACAAACTTCTACGAAGCATGCCAGTCCTTCTGGTTTGTACAGGCATTAGTACAGATCGAAGCTAACGGCCATTCCATCTCCCCAGGACGTTTTGACCAGTATATGTGGCCATATCTTGAGGCAGATAAAGAAATCGACAAAAATTTCGCTCAGGAATTGATCGACTGTATCTTCGTATTACTGAACCATGTAAATAAGACACGTGATGACGTTTCTGATCAGGCATTTGCCGGATACGCAGTATTCCAGAACTTCGGTGTTGGCGGACAGACAGAAGACGGTCTTGATGCTACCAACCCTGTTTCCTACATGTGTATGGATGCAGCTGCTCATGTTAAATTACCGGCTCCTTCCTTCTCAGTACGTATTCACAACCAGACACCTGATGAGTTCTTACTCCGTGCATGTGAAGTATCCAGACTTGGTCTTGGTGTTCCTGCATTCTACAACGACGAGGCTATTATCCCGGCTCTTTGTAACCGTGGTTTAACATTAGCAGACGCTCGTAACTACTGTATCATTGGTTGTGTAGAGCCGCAGTGCCCGCATAAGACAGATGGTTGGCATGATGCTGCATTCTTCAATGTTGCTAAGGTATTCGACATTGCTATCCATGGTGGTAAGAACCGTGACGGCAAACAGTTAGGACCGGTTTGCAAGTGCATGACAGAATGGAAATCCATGGACGATGTTTATGAAGCATTCCAGACCGAGATCGCTTACTTCGTAGAGAAGCTGGTTGAGTCTGACAACGCAGTTGACGTTGCTCACAGAATGCGTGCTCCGCTGCCATTCATGTCCGCATTGGTAGATGACTGTATCAAACGTGGTAAAACCGTTATGGAAGGTGGAGCTATCTACAACTTCACCGGCCCACAGGCATTTGGTAACGTTGATACAGGTGATGCCCTCTACTGTATCCAGAAACATGTATTCGAAGACAAAGACCTTACAATGGAACAGATCTTCGAAGCTATGGAAAACAACTTCGGTGCTGAACTTGGTGCAGGCTGCTACGATGGCCCGTTCGTTGTTATGTCCGCTCCGCCGGAACCGGCAGCAGCAGCTGTTGAGTCCAACAGTGAGATGGAAGCAATCATCAACGCAGTTGTTCAGAAGATTCTTGCAGAAAAAGGCTCAACAAGCAGCTTAAGCAGCGTAAATAAAGTGAGCACAGCTTCCCATGCAATCTCCGATGCTAAGAGAGCTGAGTACGATAGAATCAGAAGAATCCTTGATGCAACACCTTGCTTCGGTAATGATATTGACGAAGTTGATATGTGTGCACGTAAAGCAACACAGATCTACTCCCATGAAGTAGAGAAATACAAAAACCCACGTGGTGGACAGTACCAGGCAGGCTGCTACCCGGTATCCGCTAACGTATTGTTTGGTAAAGATGTACAGGCTCTTCCGGATGGACGTTACAGCAACGCTCCTCTGGCTGATGGTGTTTCCCCGCGTCAGGGTCATGACGTTAAGGGCCCGACAGCTGCAGGTAACTCCGTAGCTAAGCTTGACCAGCTGAACGTATCCAACGGTACACTTTACAACCAGAAGTTCTTACCGTCTGCAGTAGCAGGAGATCAGGGTCTGATCAACTTCGCTGGTGTTGTACGTAACTACTTCGATAAGAAGGGTATGCATGTACAGTTCAACGTAATCGATAAAGAGACACTTCTTGATGCTCAGGCTCATCCGGAAAACTACAAAGACCTGGTAGTACGTGTAGCCGGTTACTCCGCTCATTGGAACGTACTTGCTAAGGAAGTACAGGATGACATCATCGCTCGTACAGAGCAGTCCTTCTAATCTGAAAGGAAATTCTTAACGACTTATTAAGTCGCCGGTCTGCCTGGCGGTGACGCCAGGCAGATTCTGATATAGATTTCCATAAGGATTATTTGGTTTAACCTGGGTTAAAGGAGGAAGTTATTATGTGCTTTACATATAGGGAAGCTGCTCTGTATAAGAAAGATCTGGAGCAGATATTACCCAAATTAGAGATTTCCTCTGCCAATTTCACCTATGAAGAACGGGAACCTGATCTTCAGAAAGAAGGTCTGGTCTTCAATTTACAGAGATTCTCCGTAAATGACGGACCGGGTGTCAGGACCATCGTTTTTCTGAACGGGTGTCCTTTACGATGCAAATGGTGTTGTAATCCCGAATCACAGAAAATGAAACCTGTGATTATGTGGAAGCAGCAGAATTGTGTTGGTTGCGGAAACTGTTCCGTAGTTTGTCCTACCGGTGCCTGCCAGATTCGTGACGCAGGCAGGATCGATCATTCCAAGTGTATTGTCTGTGGTAAATGCGTTGACGTATGTTATCACCAGGCACTGGAGATGACCGGTAAAGTGATGACCGTGGAAGAAGTCCTGAAGGAACTCTATCAGGACCGTACTGTATACAGAAGATCCGGTGGAGGTATCACCATCTCCGGCGGAGAAGCTCTCATGCAGCATGAATTTCTGGAGGAATTACTCCGGGGATGTAAATCCATGGGATGGACAACCGCAATCGAGACAACCGGATATGCTCCGAAAGAAGTGCTGGATAAGATCATTCCATTGCTTGACACCGTCATGATGGATATCAAACATATCGATCCTGAAGTTCATAAAGCATGGACGGGCGTGTCAAACGAAAAGATATTGGAAAACGCTTTATATATTGCTACCATCGCAAATGAGCTCATCATTCGTGTGCCGGTTATACCGGGATTCAACGCGGATGAAGATACCATTCGTGGAATTGCCAAGTTCTGTACCTATCTGGAAAAAG
>CAMNGO010000033.1 GCA_946538445.1 uncultured Lachnospiraceae bacterium | reverse complement strand
AATTTCTCAGAAGCATCTTTTACAACCTGAGGGAATCTTGACATATCTTTAAGTAAGTTCATAGTCACTTCATCAGTAAGTACATTATAATCAATCTTATCGGGAATTTCTACATTTCCGACTTTCCGGAAGATACTTGCACATCTCGCGTATGTGTATTGAACATATGGACCGGTTTCACCGTCAAAGTTAAGAATCTTATCCCAGTTAAAGATTACGTCCTTAATTCTTTGATTATAGAGATCATTAAATAAGATTGCTCCGATTCCGACCTGTCTTGCAACCTGATCTTTATTTGGAAGATCAGGATTTTTCTCCTCTATAATTTCCCGAATCTTTTGAATGGATTCATGAAGTATTTCTTCTGCGTAGATTACATTTCCACTTCGGGTGGATAATTTTCCGCCTTCCATACTTACCAAGCCATAAGGAATGTGAGTCATATTTTCTGACCAATCATATCCCATGAGGTTAAGTACTTTAAATACCTGAGCGAAATGTAATTTTTGTTCCAGTCCAGTGACATAGAGACATTTATCAAAATCATAAGTTCTCTTACGATATATTGCTGCCGCCAAATCTCTGGTAGCATAGATACTGCTTCCATCCTTCTTCATAATCAGGCAGGGAGCCATATCATATTCATCTAAAGGAACGATATAAGCACCATCACTTAAAACGAGAAGTTTTTTCTCTTCCAGCATGTCTACAACTTCCTGGGTTTTATCTCTATAGAAGCTTTCTCCTGTAAAATGATCAAATTCCATGCCAAGAAGTTCATAGATCCTTCGATATTCTACAAGACTGATATCCACAAACCAACGCCAGATTTCCAAGGCTTCCTCGTTTCCTTGTTCCATCTTGGCAAACCATTCACGGGCTTGATCCTCAAGACTCGGATCTTTCTCTGCTTCCTCATGGAATTTCACATAGATCTTCATGAGTTCTGAAATGCCGTTTTTTTCTACCTCTTCTTTGCTGCCCCATTTCTTATAAGCGACGATCAGTTTCCCGAACTGTGTTCCCCAGTCACCAAGGTGATTGATTCTTTCTACATGATATCCCAGTTTACTATATATCTTATAGATAGAATTTCCGATAATGGTAGTTCTTAGATGTCCCACGTGGAAATTTTTAGCCACGTTGGGAGAGGAATAATCGATACAGATTGTTTTACCTTCTCCTTCATCGGATCCACCGAAATTTGGCTGGGAAATGGTATCAACCAGATTCTTGGCATACTCAACCTGTGCCATAAAGAAGTTGATATAACCTCCAACATTTTCGACTTTCTCGATTACCGGATATTCTTTTTCATCTATTTTAGCCTTGATATCCTGGGCTATGATATTGGGAGCTTTCCGAAATACTTTTGCAAGGCGGAAGCAAGGAAATGCATAATCTCCCATATTTGTCTTTTTGGGAATCTCAAGAGATAACTCGATATCCTCTCTGGATAATTCCTCAATATTTTCTACCAGAATATCAATTAATTTATTTTTCATGACTTGTCTCCTGTTTTCCGAAGTTCCATTTCTTCCTGGATGCGATCAATCTCAACCAGAAATTCCTGAATTTCTCTCATCTTTGTATCATATTGTTCTATATTATTTTCTATCCGATTCACATCGGCAGTCAGTTGTTTAACTCTCTCATCTTTATGGTTTTCTTCATTTCCAACCAGACTTAGGGGGGAGAAAAAATGACGGGTATCTTTCTGATCATTTGATTTGAATAGTTTCTTATCTTTTTGCTCTAACTCAAATCTCATTTCTGTGACTTCACTCTCTAGAGCATCCTTTCTCTCATTTAAAAAAGCATATTCTGAAGTAAGATGTCTTTTTAATCGATCATGAAATACCAAGATTCTGTTTTTATAATTAGTTTCCTCTTTAAAGGACAGCGGATTGTCGGATGGGTTTTCTTTCTTGCTCATCAACTTAACCTCCTCTGACTCTTAATAGATACCATAGTATTCTTATAAAGTATCGTTATAAACTTCAAATTATTATAAAGGATCTTTCGATGGCACACCACTCTTTCTTGGATATGCTTTGTTGGTTGCCCTGTCTTTTCGAATCTTAAGGAGCAGACGTTCAGCATCTTCTCCCTCCAATTGAAATTCGCAGGCTTCTTCTATGGAACATCCAAGGATCCGGAAGCAATTTTCTGCCATCTCTAACTCTTCTTTTCCCTTCTGAGATTTATAGGATATAAAATATCCACCTACTTTTACAAAGGGAATGCAGTATTCTGTCAAAGTACTAAGATTCGCCACAGCTCTTGAAACACACAGATCAAAATGTGACCGATAATTTTTTTGTCTTGCCAGATCTTCTGCCCTTCCATGAACTGCTTTAATCTTATTCAGATTCAGCGCATGGATTACATCCTCCAGAAAACTGATTCTTTTTTTTAGGGAATCAACCAATAGGAAATTAATCTCGGGATAAACGATTTTCAAAGGAATACCGGGAAAACCGGCACCGGTTCCTATATCAATAATGGATTTCACTTTATCCACCCGACATACTTTAACACAGGATAAGCTATCCACAAAATGTTTGCGGATTACTTCTTCTTCCTGGGTGATGGCCGTTAAATTCATCACTTTGTTCTTCTCGATCATCATCTGATAGAATTGATCAAATTGTCTAAGTTGCGCGTCAGATAGAATTATATCGATATGTTTCATTTCCTCTTTTAGTTTAATCTGAAAGGAAGTATTCTCTTTATACTCTGTATATTGGTCCATCATACTCATCTACCTATATTTCATCTGATGCAGATACACCACCAGGACAGAAAGATCAGAAGGAGATACCCCGGAGATTCTGGATGCCTGCCCAATAGAATGAGGCCTGATCTGATTCAGTTTCTGAACAGCTTCTATTCTGAGGTTTTTGATATCTTCATATCTGATATCGTCAGGAATCAAGCGGTTTTCCTGCTTTTTAAACTGTTCCACCTGCTTCATCTGCCTACTGATATAACCTTCATATTTTAAGTCAATTGTGACTTGTTCAATCACTTCTTCATCCAGCACAGGTCTGTCGGGATCAATGGGAGCCAGTTTTTCATAGTCAAGCTCCGGTCTTCTAAGAAGATCTGCCAGAGTAGTGGAAGTCTTTAAAGGTGTAGATCCGTAGCTTTCCAGAAGGGCCTGCACCGCTTTATTCGCCCCGATATTCGAACTCTTCAGACGTTCGATTTCCTCTGATATCTGTTCTTTTTTCCTTAAGAATTTCTCATATCGAACTTCATCAATAAGTCCAATCCTATATCCAATCTCCGTCAATCTTATATCCGCATTGTCCTGACGAAGTAACAGACGATACTCCGCTCTTGATGTCATCATACGATAAGGCTCATGATTTTCTTTGGTAACAAGATCATCAATGAGAACTCCTATATATGCCTGGGAACGGTCCAGGATAATCTGCTCTCTGCCAAGACATTGCAAAGCTGCATTCACTCCGGCAATCAGTCCCTGAGCAGCAGCTTCCTCATAACCGGAACTTCCGTTAAACTGCCCACCGCTGAACAGTCCGGAGATTTTTTTAAATTCCAAGGTGGATTTTAGTTGATTAGGATTTATACAATCATATTCGATGGCATAGGCATTTCGGATAATCTTTACGTTTTCCAGTCCTTTCACTGTGCGGTACATGGCATATTGAACATCCTCCGGCAAAGAACTGCTCATCCCGCCCACATACATCTCATTGGTAAACTCACCTTCCGGCTCGATAAAAAGCTGGTGACGGTTCTTATCGGAAAAGCGTACCACTTTATCTTCAATGGAAGGACAATATCTGGGTCCGGTTCCCTCAATCATACCTGAGTATAAAGGAGAACGGTCGAGATTCGCCCGGATAATATCATGGGTTTTCTCATTAGTATAGGTCAACCAACATGAAATCTGATCGCGGCGGATGTCATCCTCTTTATTGGTAAAGCTGAATGGGACAATCTTCTCATCACCGGTCTGCTCTTCCATAACGGAAAAATCAACACTTCTTTTATCAATCCTGGCAGGGGTTCCTGTCTTAAAACGGTACAATTCAACTCCATGATCCCGAAGAGACTGACTGAGTCCATTGGCTGCCTGAAGACCATTGGGACCCGTATAATTCACCACATCTCCATAGAGACAACGGGCTTTAAGATAGGTTCCTGTGGCTAATACGACCGCTTTTGCATGATAGATTGCTCCGGAATGGGTCTTCACACCGGTAATAATCCCGTCTTCCACCATCAATTCCGTTACCTCAGCCTGTCTTAGAGTCAGATGGTCTGTGTTCTGCAGAGTATATCTCATGGTCATGGAATAAGCATCTTTATCTGCCTGTGCGCGCAAAGAATGGACAGCCGGACCTTTCGAGCGGTTCAGCATCCTGGACTGTATATAGGTTTTATCGATATTTTTTCCCATCTCACCGCCCAGAGCGTCAATTTCTCTTACCAGATGCCCCTTGGAGCTTCCTCCTATATTGGGATTACAGGGCATCATCGCCACACTATTCATACTAATCGTAAAAAGGATGGTTTCACAACCAAGCCGTGCCGCTGCCAATGCTGCTTCGCAGCCCGCATGACCTGCTCCGACTACCACGATATCATAATACTCTTCCACGTTTCTCATAATATATACTCCCCGGGTCATCTTATCCCAGTCACATCATTTTCCGGTACAGAACTTAGAGAAGATCTCCTCGATCAGGTCCTCTCCCACCGACTCACCCAGAATAGATCCAAGCATCTCATAGGCATTCATGAGATCGATGGTAAAAAAGTCCTCCGGCATCTGATCAAGGATGCTCCCACGTACCATACGAAGACTCTTCAGAGCCTCTTCCAAAGCATTTTTATGCCTTGCATTGGTGAGGTAAAAGTCCTGTTTTTCATCTATTGTACCATGAAACATCATCTTTTTTAACTCTTTCGTAAAAAGATCGATGCCCTGTCTGTATTTGGCAGAAATCGTGATACAAGGAGTATCATCTTCCACATAGTCCCGAAGGGAATCCATGGAAAATGTTTCCCCGATATCCATCTTGTTGAGTAGAATCATCTTTTTCTTCTCTTTGATTTCCCGGAAAATAAGGATATCCTCCTCCTGGATTCCGTTTGCCATATCAATAAGAAACAGTACCAGGTCTGCATGTTCTATCTCTTTCCGGGCTCTCTCCACACCGATCTTCTCCACCGTATCATCGGTATCCCGAATTCCCGCCGTGTCAATGATATTCAATGTGATCCCGTCGATGGTGACAGACTCCTCCAGAGTATCTCTGGTGGTTCCTGCAACCTCCGTCACGATGGCTCTCTCCTCACCCAATAACACATTTAGGAAGGAGGATTTTCCGGCGTTTGGCTTTCCGACGATACAGGTACGGATTCCCTCGGTAATATACCGTCCGTCATCATAAGTGGAAAGCATTTTTTCCACCTGGTCTATCCAGCTCTGATCCAATGTCAGAAGATGCTCTCCATACCCGTCTAAGCTGATATGTTCCGGATCATCCAGAGCAGATTCGATATGAGCAATCTCATAGAGAATCTGCTCTCTGACAGGACGGATCTTCTCTGCAATATTTCCTTTAATCTGCCGGATGGAATTCTTCCTGGAAGCCTCATTTTTTGATTCGATAAGCTGCATGACAGCCTCTGCCTGAGACAGATCTATCCTTCCGTTCAGGAATCCCCGTTTGGTGAACTCTCCCGGTTCAGCTGCTCTGGCCCCATGTCTCAGGATAAGGCTTAAAACCTGGTATACCACATGTACTCCGCCATGACAGTCAAACTCCACCACGTCCTCCCGTGTATAAGAGTTGGGAGCCTTCATCACCAGTACGATGCACTCATCAATAATCTCGCCTTCATCCACCACATTTCCAAAATAAACCTTATGGCTTGGCCAATATCCGTTACCGTATCTGGGGGTGTAGGGCTCGAATATCTCATCAAGTATTCTAATCGCCTCCCCGCCACTGACTCTGATCTTTCCGATCCCGGCGTTGGATACCGAAGTAGCTATGGCGGCGATGGTATCATATTCTTTAATCATAGGCTTTCTTCCTGTTAAAAAGAGGATGTCTAAAAATTCAATCTGAATTTTTAAACACCCTCACTTTTGCTAATTATCTATCCTTTTTCAGCATGATAACCACACGGCGATATGGCTCTTCTCCCTCACTCTTCGTGTAGACATATTTGTCATTCTGAAGGGTGGAATGAATCACTCTTCTCTCATAAGGATTCATTGGCTCCAGAGAAACCGTTTTCTTGCTTCTCTTTACAGAGTAGGCAATCTTCTTGGCTAATTTCTCCAAAGTGGCCTTTCTTCTCTCACGATAGTTCTCCGTATCCAGTTTCACACGGATGTAGGACTCACTCTCGCGGTTTACAAACAGGCTGATCAGATATTGAAGAGAATCAAGAGTCTGTCCTCTCTTACCGATGAGGATACCCATATCCGGACCGGACAGATCAATGTTCATCAGGTTCTCTTCTTCTTTAAAATCAATCGCCACGTTAGTCTCCACCTTCATGGCAGCAAATAATTCATCACAGAATTCCTGTGTCTTCTCAAGCAAAGATTTCTCCATATTCACACGGATCACTGCCGGTTTTACATTAAACAAACCGAGAAATCCTGCGCTGCCTGAATCTATCACTTCATAATTAAGCTGATCGCTTGGAATTCCAAGCTCAAGAGTAGCCGTTGTGATGGCTTCCGCAACGGTTTTACCCTTAAATTCCATTATTTCCATCACTGCTTTCCTCCCTTAGAGTTGCTCTTCCTGTCTAATTCCTGAACACTGTATGCAGCTTTACCGATCTCGCCAAGATTCTCATAATTGATCTGCTTGCCCTCATTGGGGTTTCGGTAAGTTTTTGCCTTGATGGCAGCATTGCCACGGATGGTGCGGTACTGGCTGTATTCGCTGGTAATTCTCACTCCGTCATCTTCGGGTTCTTTATTCCCCATAGCACCGGCAAGACGTTCGGTTAAGGATTTCTTACCGCTGGCTTTTTTCTTGGCTGCTTTTTCAAGGTTCTTCTCCACCAGCTTGTCCATATCGACTCTGTCGAAATATTTGTTGAGAACCAGCTGCTGGATCAGCTGCAGGATTGCACTGGTAATCCAGTAGATACCGATACCTACAGGCATGATCAGACAGAAGTAGACCGACATAAGAGGCATAATCGTGGTCATACTCTTTGTCATGCTTGCTGCGGAATCCCCGGCATTCTGTGATGGCTGAGGCATGGTTTTAGCAGACAGGAACTGGAATAATCCGGCCAGAATAGGGATGATCCAATAGATGGACGGATGAAATCCCGGTGTCTGTGATATGTTGATTCCGGCAACAAAATTGTTCATGTCGATGATACGGCCGGAATGCTGGGTAATCACGGAGGATGCGGACGGGAAGGCGTCTGCCAGCTTTCCCCAGGCATCCTGGGTAAAATAAGTCATCTGATCGATGATATAATCTACTTTTGAACTAGCTTCAATAGACCTGACATAGTTAGTGCCAAGGCCCTCAATAACCTTGTTTAATTTGGCAACAAATCCGTCCAGACCGGATATCGAATTAACGATTGCGATGTAGTGTGCCTTAACCTCAGGAATATAAGCAGGAATCTTACGAATTACCTGGTATAAGGCGAACATGATGGGCAGCTGGATAAACATCTGAAGACATCCTGCGGTAGTGTTGGTACCGTACTTCTCGTAGACTGCCTTAATCTCATCGTTCTGTTTCTGCATGGAAACAGCGTCTTTCTTGCCACGGTATTTTTTCTGAATCTTATTGATCTCCGGCTGCATAACAGCATTCAGTTTCTGGAATTTCTGCTGGCTTACCATCAGGGGTAAGAGAAGCAAACGAACAAAAATGGTAAAGAATATAATACAGAGACCAATATTCTCGATACCGACGGAGCTTAATGCACGGAAGATCAAGTCCATCACGTATCCCAGTAATGTGGCGATCCACCCGATGATCGGGGTGGTCGACTGCGTCAATAACATAGTTTTCCTCCTTGATTAGGGAACCGGATCAAAACCCCCTTTTGAAAAGGGATTACATCTGAGAATCCTCCAGGCCGCAAGCAGCCCCCCTTTCAGGGCACCGTGTTTCTCGATAGCTTCTATGGCATACTGAGAACAGGTCGGTATATATTTGCAGGTTGATCCTCCCTTAAGAGCTGACAGATACTTCTGATAAAATACAATGAGTTTGATAAAAATCTGTTTCATATCAATCCTCTTCTACGTATCCCTATAAATGTGATGTAACTTCAACAGATGCAATAACGCACGCTCATACTTATCGTAACCCGAATCAATGGCTGGTTTGCGTGCAACTACAACAATATCATATCCGCTCGCTACGTCTCCCCAGTGAAGACGCATGACCTCACGAATCACCCTGGTCACGCGATGGCGGACTATACTGTTCCCGACTTTTTTGTTTACGGATATCCCCACGCGGTTCTCTTCCATGTCATTCTCCAGAATATACATGACAAAAGTCCGGTTCGCTCTGGATCTTCCCTGACGGTAGACCCTCTGGAAATCCTTATTTTTCTTCAAAGACTGAAATCTACCCACTCTCTTTCTCACTTTCCTTTTCCAGATCATTACAAATGAGAAAAGAAAAGGCCACATCCCTGCGGCCTAAGCTGTCAATTTATTTCTTCCTTTTGCTCTTCTTCTAGAGAGAACTTTTCTGCCATTAGCTGTATGCATTCTTTTTCTGAATCCATGAACTTTCGCTCTCTGTCTTTTCTTTGGCTGATATGTCATTTTCATCCGAAAGCCACCTCCTTTTCCAAACTTTTCTGTTGAAAACATCACACCCATTATATGTAAAAATAGTAGTCAAGTCAAGTAAAATTGCCGTCTTTTTTAAAAAATATGGCTGTTTTATCAGCTTATACACATTTTCACACATTTTTGAGAGAAAAACACACTTTATTCAATAGTTATCCACATCTTGTGCATAAGTTGTGTATAACTTTCATGTTATTAGGTCTAATACCTGTTTTTTTCAATTTTTTTTGCATTTTTAAAGGATTTTTTTACGTGGATAATTCCAACATGTTTATCCACAGCCTGTTGATTTCTGTAGTTTTTTTAGAATTCCTGTTTTATATCCACATAGGATTCCTTCTCCTTTTTCTTATTTCTCCACATTCAAATATTGAAAAAAATCTTGTTCTGTTATACACTAATATTTAAATTGAGATACTATGCGAAATTAGAAATGGAGCAATGTTATGAAAGAATTAATTAAGTCAAAATGGCCTGAAATCATAAATATTCTTGTCCGTGAACATGAGATCTCCCAGGTTGCCGCCTCCACATTTATCGAACCCCTGGAAGTTTCTTCCATCGATGGGGACAGTCTTACTTTCTATGTGGTGGGTGGTGCACGTGGTATCGATTTTATCAAACACAAGTTTTATGATATCTACCTTTCCATCGCCATAGAGCAGGTGACAGGAAAGAAATTCAATATCTATTTCACCGACACCAAGGAACAGCCGGGAACTACTGTTCCGGATCACTCCATTTCACATAACAGTCTTGGTAATCCCAAATGGTCCTACACCTTTGATACCTTCGTGGTAGGACCTACCAACAAGATGGCCCATGCTGTTTCCGTGGCAGTGGCAGAGTCACCGGGTGTTTCTTATAATCCCTTGTTTCTTTACGGGGGAGCCGGTTTGGGAAAGACTCATCTGATGCATTCCATCGCTCATCATATCATGGCCACCAGGAGAGACCTGAAAGTTCTCTATGTTACATCCGAGACTTTCACAAACGAATTGATCGAGTCTTTAAATAAGAATAAAAACCAGGAATTCCGCGACAAGTACCGCAATATCGATGTTCTTCTCATCGATGATATTCAGTTCCTGATCGGAAAAGAGAGTACTCAGGAGGAGTTCTTCCATACTTTCAATGAGTTGTATGATGCCCACAAGCAGATCGTCATCTCATCGGATAAGCATCCTCGTGAGATCTCTACTCTGGAAGAGAGACTTCGTTCCCGTTTTGAGTGGGGTATGACAGCAGATATCCAGCCTCCGGATTATGAGACTAAGATGGCTATTCTGAAGAAGAGGGCAGAGCTGGAGCATCTGGATGTATCCGAGGAAGTGATGCAGTTTGTTGCCAGCAATATCAATTCCAACATCCGTGAGCTGGAGGGCGCCCTCACCAAGGTCTGTGCCTTCGGAAAACTGGAAAATAAGCCTGTCACACTGGAACTGGCAGAACATGCCCTCAAGGATACCATTGAGAGCCAGCGTGAGATCACGCCGGAACTGATCATGGACATCGTCTCCGAGCATTTTAATATCACTGTAGCGGATATTCTTTCCAAGAAGAAGAATAAGGAAATCGCAAATCCGAGGCAGATCTGTATGTATCTGTGCCGGAAATATACCGATGTCTCCCTGCAGAGAATCGGACAGCAGATGGGTAACAGAGACCATACCACCGTCATGCATGGAGCCGAGAAGATCAGTAATGCCATGGAGTCGGATGAAGGATTACGTTCCAGTCTTAACATTATTATAAAGAAGTTAAATCCTCCGACCTGATATAATTATTTATTAACCTATCTGTGGATAAGTTTATGTGGAAAAGTGTATTTCTCCGAATTCATTTTTCCACATTTTTCTCCCATCCCCCTGTGGATGATGTGTGGAATGTCATTTCAGCTATTTTCACATTCCGGAGACTGTGGATATCTTTTTTTAAATCCACAGCCTTATCCAAGTGGTTATCCAAAGCTGAAAATCCTTAATTTATAAGCTCCGGCCCATTTTTTCACAGAATTCACAGGGCCTACTACGACTACTACGTATATAATCTTTTTATTTTGATATAAAAGCCGCGAAAGGAGTTATACACCACCATGAAAATCATTTGCCCCAAGAACGAATTGTTAACAGGTGTGAATACCGTATCCAAAGCAGTATCTTATAAAACAACCATGGATATCTTACAGTGTATCCTTATCGAAGCTTACAACGGACAGATCCGCTTTACCGCCAATGACACAGAGCTGGGTATCGAGACTATCGTGGGAGGAGACATCATCGAACCGGGAAAGATTGCCCTGGAGGCAAAGATTTTCTCAGAGATCGTCAAGAAAAGTCCCGACAGCGATATCGTACTTGAGACGGAAGAGAACGGTAAAACAAATATTGAGTGTGAGCAGATTCATTGCAGCATCATGGGTAAGATCGGGGACGATTTTACGGCTCTTCCGGAAATCTCCCAGGAAAACATGGTGGAGATCTCTCAGTTCAATCTGAAAGAAATGATCAGTCAGACTATTTTCTCTATCTCTGATAATGAGAACAATAAACTTATGACCGGGGAACTGCTGAAGGTAAAAGACGACCGGTTTTCTCTGACTTCTCTGGATGGTCACCGTATCTCCGTGAGAAATATACAGCTGGGACAGTCTTACCCGGATGTGGAAGTGATCGTACCGGGAAAGACTCTGCAGGAAGTCAGCAAGATTCTTCCGGGTGATGCGGAAGAGACGGTACAGATGTACATTACGGACAAACATATCCTCTTTGAATTCGGGCAGACCAGAGTGGTTTCCAGACTGCTTCGCGGTAAGTTTTATAATATCGATCAGATGCTGTCCACAGATTACGAAACCAAGATTACGGTAAATAAGATGGATTTCCTGCGTTGCCTGGACCGTGCTTCCCTGTTTACAAGGGAATCGGACAAAAAGCCGATTATCCTGAAGATAGCAAACGACAGAATGGACATTCTGATCACTTCACAGATTGGTTCCATGAAGGAGCAGCTTATGCTTCACAAGGAAGGGAAAGATCTGGTGATCGGTTTTAACCCCAGATTTCTGGTGGATGCTCTTCGCGCCATCGATGAGGAAGAGGTATCAATTTATCTGATCAATTCCATCGCTCCTTGTACCTTCCGGGATGAGGAGAGGACCTATCTCTACCTGATTCTCCCCATCAATGTGAATAATACGGACTATTAACAGAGCATAGCATTGTTACATCGTGTGGCAGACAGGAGAGAAGATATGACAGAATTTCGATTGAAGGACGAATACATCAAACTGGGCCAGCTTCTGAAGGCGGCAGGACTGGTAGGGTCCGGAGTGGATGCAAAAATGGTCATCCAGGACGGCCTTGTGAAGGTGGACGGCCAGGTGGATACCCGACGGGGACGTAAGATCTACGAAGGCATGGTCGTGGAATTTCAGGGACAGCAGGTAAAGGCTGTCCGCTAGATAAAAGTGAACTGAAAATAAAAACATTCATAGATATTCTATGAATGTTTTTGCATTATTATGAGCAGGGGAGCAGAGGAAGTCTATGTATGTAGAATCCGTGGAATTAAATCAATATCGTAATTATGATTCCGTCAAAGTGGATTTCTCACCGGGAATCAATATCCTCTATGGGGATAACGCCCAGGGAAAGACGAATCTGCTGGAAGCCATCTATGTGAGCGGTACTTCCAGGTCTCACCGGGGGACCAGAGACCGGGATCTGATCCGCTTTGATCAGGACGAGGCACACATACGGCTTATGTTCCGTAAAGAGGAATTAAGCCACAGGCTTGATCTTCATCTCAAGAAAAAGAAAGCCAAAGGAATCGCCATCGACGGGCTTCCCATCCGCAAGGTCAGTGAGTTGTTCGGCATGCTTCATGTGGTTTTTTTCTCGCCGGAAGACCTGTCCATCATTAAAAACGGTCCGGCGGAAAGAAGAAGATTTCTGGATATGGAACTGAGTCAGCTGGACCGGGGTTACTATGCCCTGATGGTTTCTTACCACAAGCTTCTCCAGGAGAGGAATAATCTCCTGAAGCAGATTTATTATGCTCCCACACTCCGGGAGACCCTGGATGCCTGGGACGAGCAGCTGGTTCGTACCGGGGAAGCGATCATAGACAAAAGGGATGTGTTTGTGGATAAGATTCACAGGATGATGCGGGAGATCCATGGCAGCCTGACCGGAGGCCAGGAGGAGATGGAGGTTCATTATGAACCCAGTGTTGAGACTTACCTGTTCGGTGATAAATTATTTGAACAGCGGGAGAGGGACATTCAGTCCGGGACTACATCCGTGGGACCCCACAGGGATGACATAGGTTTTCTGGTAAATGGGACGGACATCCGCAGATACGGGTCCCAGGGCCAGCAAAGGACTGCAGCCCTGTCATTAAAACTCGCGGAGATCCGTCTGATCGAAGAGATAACCGGAGATAAACCGGTACTGCTTCTTGATGATGTCTTATCCGAACTGGACCACAACCGGCAGAACTATCTGCTGGATTCCATCAGCGGTATCCAGACTATCATTTCCTGTACGGGTCTTGATGAGTTTGTGCAGGGGCGAATCACCCTGGACAGGATCCTGCGGGTAGACCGTGGGACAGTACTTACGGAGAACCGGGACCTTTTCGAGTTGTTATAGTAGTATTTTAGAATTATTGTAGTATGTTTTAAAAAAATTTCTTTTGAATATTGTTGGATAACTTTTCCATTTTGTGATATAATATAAGTTACGAAAATGTTGCGTAAAAGAGATTTTTCGAAGATTTCAAGTGAAATCTGACGATGGAGGTATTGATTTTATGAGTGAAGTAAACAGTTCTGCACCTCAGGAATACGGCGCGGATCAGATTCAGATCCTGGAAGGCCTGGAAGCAGTTAGAAAAAGACCAGGTATGTATATCGGCAGTACTTCCTCCAAGGGACTCCATCATTTGGTGTATGAGATCGTAGACAATTCCGTGGATGAGGCACTGGCCGGTTTCTGTGATACCGTGGAAGTATTTATCAATGCGGATAATTCCATCACAGTGCGGGATAACGGCCGCGGTATTCCGGTGGGAATCAACCGTAAGAAAGGGATTCCTGCAGTGGAAGTGGTATTTACCATCCTCCATGCCGGCGGTAAATTCGGCGGCGGGGGATATAAAGTATCCGGAGGCCTTCATGGTGTCGGTGCTTCCGTGGTGAATGCTCTGTCAACCTGGCTTGAAGTAAATATTTTCCACAACGGAAAGATTTATAATCAGAGATATGAGAGGGGAAAAGTCATGTATCCCCTGAAAGTGGTAGGAACCACTGAGAGAAGAGGAACCGAAGTACGTTTTCTTCCGGATGATACCATCTTTGAAGAGACCGTATTTGATTTCTCTGTCCTGAAGCACAGGCTTCGGGAGATGGCTTTCCTGACCAAGGGATTGAAGATCGTTCTTTATGACCTGAGGGAGGAGCACCCCCAGACCCTGACCTTCCATTATGAGGGAGGCATCAAAGAATATGTTCAGTATCTGAATAAACAGAAAACCGTTCTCTACCCTGAGATTATCTATTGTGAGGGGCAGAAGGGACAAGTCTATGTGGAGGTAGCCCTCCAGCATAATGATTCCTACAACGAGGGTGTCTACAGTTTCGTCAACAATATCACCACTCCTGAAGGCGGAACTCACCTGGCCGGTTTTCGAAGCGCTCTTACCAAGACATTTAATGACTATGCCAGAAATAATAAATTGCTGAAAGAAAATGAGCAGAACCTGTCCGGGGAGGATATCCGGGAAGGCCTGGTGGCGATCATCAGCATCAAGATTCCGGATCCTCAGTTCGAAGGACAGACCAA
>CAMNGO010000032.1 GCA_946538445.1 uncultured Lachnospiraceae bacterium | reverse complement strand
ACGATGGCTACGGAGTTACCCAGATTCAGAGACCGGATCCGGTCAAGCATGGGAATCCGGACACAGGTTTCCTTGTACTGCATCAGAATCTCTTCGGGGATACCGGCGCTTTCTTTACCAAACATGATGTAACACCCGTCTTCATAGGTTACGTCCGTGTAAGTCTGTTTTGACTTGGTGGTGGCCATGTATATTTTGGCTCCGGGATTCTTCCCCAGAAACTCTTCGAAATTTACATAACGGTGCACTTCCAGTTTATCCCAGTAATCCAGGCCAGATCTTTTCAACATCTTATCATTGATCTGAAAACCCAGTGGCTCAATCAGATGCAGCACGCTTCCGGTAGCCACACAGGTTCTCCCTATGTTTCCGGTATTGGCCGGGATCTCAGGTTCATGTAATACGATATGTACCATGGCTTATCTCTGCTCCCTACGCAACTTGGTGATGAATCTCTCGATCCTCTCCATGGCGACCTTCAACTCTTCGATGGAGTAGGCATAGGAAACACGAAGGAATCCCTCACCACAATTTCCGAAAGCCGTCCCGGGAACGATCGCCACTTCCTCCGCTTTCAGAAGGGCCGAGGCGAACTCTTCAGAAGTCATACCGAATTCCTTGATACAAGGGAACATATAGAATGCTCCATGGGGTTCGAAACAGCTTAATCCCATCTCTTTAAAACGCCCCAGAAGATAATGACGGCGCTGGTCGTAGGATTCCCTCATCATGGCGGCATCCTCTTCCCCGTTATTCAAAGCCTCCACCCCTGCATACTGGCTGGTGGTGGGAGCGGCCATGATACAGAACTGGTGGATCTTGGTCATCTGGCGCACGATAAGTTCCGGACCGACTGCATAACCCAGTCTCCATCCTGTCATGGCAAATGCCTTGGAGAAACCGTTGATCACCACGGTGCGGTCCCGCATACCCGGGAGGGATGCGATGGAAGCATGTTTCTCCAGGTAAGTAAGCTCCGCATAAATCTCATCAGAGATGACGAAGAGGTCATATTTCTGCACCAGTTCAGCGATCGGTTTCAGATCTTCCTCCGTCATAACTGCTCCGGTAGGATTGTTGGGGTAAGACAGGATGAGGATCTTGGTTTTGTCTGTTATGGCTGCTTCCAGTTCTTCCGCTGTCAGCTTGAAGGCATTCTTCTCCTGGAGTTCAATGGTAACCGGAACGCCGTCCGTCAATTCCACACAAGGGAGGTAGGAAACATAACAGGGTTCCGGGATGATAACCTCGTCCCCCGGATTAATCATGGCGCGAAGGGCGATATCGATACCTTCACTTCCACCCACGGTGACACAGACCTCGCTCTTGGGATCATATGTCAGATTGAACCGGCGATTCAGATAATTGCAGATGGCAATTCGAAGATCCATGAGACCGGCATTGGAGGTATAGAAAGTACGCCCCTTCTCCAAAGAGTAGATACCCTCTTCCCTCACATGCCAGGGAGTATCGAAGTCCGGCTCGCCCACACCCAGGGAGATGGCATCCGGCATCTCCTGAACCAGGTCAAAAAACTTACGGATCCCGGATGGCTTGATATTGATAACTTTATCAGATAAAGGATTTCTCATGGTGTCACCTTCATTCTTTCACTTACTGGCTTATCGATCAGGATCATACCGTGATCCTTGTATTTCTTTAAAATAAAATGAGTTGTGGTGCCGGCCACGTCATCCAGGGTAGACAGACGTGTCGTCACAAACATGGATACTTCTTTCAGGGTTTTCCCCTCCAGAAATACGGCAAAATCATAGGCCCCGGACATCAGATAGATAGCTCTTACCTCCGGGTAATTGGTAATCCGCTCCGCCAGCTTCTCATATCCGCTGCCGCGCTGTGGTGTCACATGAACCTCGATCAAAGCACTTACCTTGTCGATATCCGTCTTATCCCAATTGATCAGGGTCGGATATCCGCAGATAATTCCTTCCTTCTCCAGCTTCTCTATCTCACCTAATACCACTGTCTCATCCGTGCCTAACATCAGGGCAACATCATGCAGATCAATCTTGCTGTTGTTTTCAAGCATCCTTAAAATCTCATTACGCATAGCACATTCCTACAACCCACAAAAATGGGAAACTCTCCTTTCAGATATTTCATTTATTTTCATAGTTTTATTTCACTCGATAGATCTCGTCGGTCTTAGGCGGCTCCAGATACCGGATCTCATCGTCATAGCGGATGATCCGGTCATTTCCTGAAGTGGTACGGCCGATTACTGCTGCCTGTATTCCCTCCCCGGAAAGAGCCGAAAAGAGATCTTCCCCTTGCGGAGAAACCAGCAGGATACATCCCCCCGACAAGAGCATATAAGGATTGATATTACAGAACTCGCAGACCTCTATGGTATGCTGCCGGATCGGGATGGCCTTCAGATTGATATCCAGGCCCACTTTTCCGGTGGAGCCCAATTCCCACAGGCTTGCGAAGATACCACCTTCTCTTACTGCGATTCCGGAGATCCCCTGACGGAGCAGGATGTCCCTTGCCATGGGCATGGCGGCAGAGTCAAATAGCTGCTTTGCAGTATCCACAAAAAAACCGGCGAACCGTTCTTTTAACTGTTTTTCCTTTTCCAAAGCCAGGATGGCTGCCCCTTCACAGGCGATGGTTCCTGCAACTATGATATCCATATCCGGCTCTAATCTTCCCATCGGTCTCAGGTCTTTTTCAAAAGTCATCCCTACCGCTGTGAAAACCGGCAGTCCCGTCTGTGACAGGACTCTGATATCTGTGACAGTCAGGTGGATATGGTTGTCTGCACATTGGCTTCCCAACCTGGAAATGACTCCTCGGAATTCTTTTTCCTCCGTGCCTTCCGGCAGGATTACGGACACTGTAATCTCAGCCGGGTAAGAACACTCTGCCACGAATGTATTTATCATATTGGTGACGATTCGTTCCGCAGCCAGAGTCCATCCTTCCACGATTATCGTACGAGCTGCATCAGGCAGGATCCGATTCTTGTCGTTATGTAATTGCTTCAGTACGGAGCGGTTGTAAATACTCTCCTTCATCCTTCCTATACGCAGCATTTTTACCTCGTTTTCTTCCTGATTATCGGTTGCACTTATCTGCACTTATCCCATCAATAATCCGGAACAGACAGAAGTGATTACCATGGCCAGGATTACAACGATAATAATGATGGCAGTTATCTTCTGATATTTCTTGGAACGCATTCCATGACCTCCTTCACAATCAGCTTAATGTATTATTCATCTACCGGTCTGGTCAGATTCAGATTAAACAGGTATTCTTCATAATCGTATTCCTTGTTCCAGTCCTCCATGATCTCAGCCAGATTTGGTCTGTCATCCTTATCTGCTCCCTTATAGTAGAGATTGAAACCATATTCCTGTTTGTCGATCTCTTTCTTGGTATCATCCTTGAATTCGGTATTCAGTGTTATGTTGAAACTATATTTTGAGGTGGCATCTCCTGCTTTGACTTCCAGATATCCATCCTCAGTTGCATTAATAGGCAGGGGAGCCTGGCCCAGTTGGTCGGATCCTCCGGTTACGGTCATCCCTTTGTCATCAATGCTGACGGTTCCGCCTTCATAGTTCCATTCTCCATTGAGATACTCAATGTTTTCCGGGTGATTAGAGATGGCTTTCGAGATATCACCGGACTCATCCGCTTTATAAAGGGTCAGTAAAGAAGTTGTCACATAGGTAACTCCTTCCTGAACACTGTCCACAACAACCTGATACATAACATCTCCATCCACCTTATAGGTTTCATACCCCATCACCGTGGTCTCCACCTCGGTATCATCGGAGTAATCTACCATGGTAGATTCCTGACATATTACCTGATGATCCCCGATGGTCAGGCAGGTGAAGGGCAGCGGATCGCTGTTGCCGTAATCTGTGCTCTCAAATGAGGCTGTCCCGTCTTCGCTATATATGTAAGTGAAGGACTGGTCCGCATCTTTCCATACACCCACCAGATCAGGATCGACCTTCCCGTCGGTGATATCGGCAACCTCATTATATTTTCCTGCGATGCCCAGTTCTTCCTCTGATGTCCACATGGACTGCAGCAACTCTTTCTTATCCTGATTTGACGCGGTACCGCCTGATCCGTTAGAAGCTCCGCATCCGGCCAACATGCCCATGATCATTATGGATGCACATAAGATAGCGATCATTTTTTTCCTAATCATATTTTCCCTCCTTTGGTAATGATAAGATATAAGAGTCAAAGAAGTATTGCCCTTACATCTTAATATTATTCTAATTTTCATTGTTTGTAAATGTTTTCCTCTACCTGAAAGCACAGGGTTCTTGCTTCCTGATTTAACGGGTTTCTGCAGGTGTAGTCAAAGATGCAGTCATAGGTCCCTGGCAGATATCTTCCTTCTCTGACAAAAGTACAGATATCAAAGGAAAACCTCTCCATGTGGCTATGGTTCGCTGCATATCTTGAATCATAGCTCTCCTCCGGCGCATCCGGGTAGATAAGATCTCTCCGGGTTCGGTAGATTTCCTTCCACATTTTCTTATAAGGTAAAATATCAGGGGCCCAGGAGGGTCTTCCCTTCACATTTTCCCGAAGATAGAGATCATAGAGAATGATCTCATCAAGCAAAGGCATCTCCATATCCTGACTCTTAAGAAAATCCCTCAGGATCTCATATTTTTGTAACCGGTTGTGGTTCCTTTTATGAAGTTCTTTACCCCGATAGTAGCGGGAAAAGCTTTGATAAAAGAGAAAGGGTCTCTCAAACATGGGAACCACATAGGAAAGGGTGTGGTTGTACTGTCCACTGTTATGATATAATTCCACCAGCTCTTCGATTCCTTTTAAAGCGATGACATCCCTGTAGGACAGCCATCTGGTGGATAGGACTTCATAAGGAGAACATCCACGGTAACGTATCTCATGATCCCCGGACTCCTCCATCATCCTGGTTCCTTTTAAAACCTTCAGAAATCCCAGCTGAAGCTGGTCAGGCTTATGGGCATAGACATCATCGAAGGAATAGGAGAATCGCTCATAGTCCTCATGAGGCAGACCCGCGATCAGATCCAGATGCTGATGGATATTTCCCAAGGCGTGGACCTGATCTACCCTCAGGAAGAGTTTCTCCAGATCCATGTGTCTGCGGATGGCATCCAGAGTAGGTGGATTGGTGGATTGTACTCCGATCTCCAGCTGGATCAGCCCCGGCCTCATCTTGCGGAACAGGTCGATGCAATCCTGGTCCAGGATATCCGAGGAAATCTCAAAATGAAAATTCGTCACCCCGTTGTCATGCTGAGTCAGGTAGGTCCAGATATCCTTGGCCCTGCCAATATCGCAGTTGAATGTCCGGTCCACAAACTTCACCTGGGCAACTCCGGCAGCAAGAAATGCATCCAGGTCTCTTTTTACCAGGGACATGGAGCGGAACCTCACCCGCTTATCGAGGGAAGACAGACAGTAACTGCAGGAAAAGGGGCAGCCTCTGCTGGTCTCATAGTAGAGAATCTTATGCTCAAAAGCAGAGAAATCATCATAGACAAAGGGAATCCGGTCCATATCCATCATAGGTGCCATCCCATAGTCCACCGGCAGACCCTTCTCTCTCCGGACTGCGATACCCGGAAATTCCGGTATGGATGATATGGAGCCGTCAAAGGACTCCGTCAGCCGGTAGAAGGTTTCTTCTCCTTCCCCCCGCATGACCAGATCCACCGCAGGATTGTCAGCCAGGAACTGCCTGCTGTCGTAGGACACCTCGGGACCTCCCGCCCAGATGGAGCAATGGGGAGCAATCTTCTTATACTCCTCCGCCAGTTCTGTCACAAAATCGATATTCCAGATGTAGCAGGAAAAAATGATCACGTCCGCTTCTGCTTCATAGAGGTCCTGGAGGATGTCGTCCACATAATGATTTATAGTGTATTCCCGAATCAGTATCTCCTTCTCACCTTTCTCCCTGGCATAAGCCTGCAGGGACAGTATGGCCAGATTGGTATGTATATATTTTGCATTGATACCACAAAGTAAATATCGCAAGGCTCTCTCCTGTTTCTTATTTTTTCAGATATAATGATAACGAGAAAGACCTGTTTCGTCAACTTTAATCAGAAAGGAGCCACTGTCGCCATCCTTATCTTTCCCTTGCATCACAGAGAAATTTATGTTATGATATATGACGTTCGAAAGATTCTTGCGGGTGTGGTTCAATGGTAGAACATCAGCTTCCCAAGCTGAGGACGCGGGTTCGATTCCCGTCATCCGCTCTTTCAAAAAGGCTTTTTTACGATATGAATATTCATAGTTGTCCAAACTATCAAAATTATTGTTGACAATATGAATATTTATGATATACTTTACACAGTTGAATATTTCTTATGCGCGAGTGGCTCAGTGGTGGAGTATCGCCTTGCCAAGGCGAGGGTCGCGGGTTCGAATCCCGTCTCGCGCTCTTCTTTTTTTGCTGTCACACTAAATTTAGTGCTGGCAGCCTTTTTATATTATAAAAGCCGTTCTTCTATCAGGAAGAACGGCTTTTTCTGATTTCAATCGGAATCGTCTTTTATCTGATTTTTCCCTTGGCCTTCATAAAATCAACAACACTCTGATACAATGCCTTACCATAATTGGCCATATTGGCGTTCATGGAGATACATTCTGTACGGTTGGAGATAAATCCATACTCGATCAGACAGGCCGGCATATTCGTATATTTTAAAACCTGAAGATTTGGCCGGTTCACCAGGCCCCTGTTGGTAAATCCTGTTGCCACACAGGCTGCCTGCTGCATGGCCGATGCCAGTTCAAGAGAACTGATATTTCCTTTCTGAGTGAGGGCATTCCGATCCCTGCTATACAGGGTCTCCGTGCCGGTGGATGTTGACTTATAAGAATTGATATGAACACTGATAAAGATATCTGCATTAACGCTATTGGCAAGGGTATAACGATTCGCAAGGGTGAGGGTCTGGTCTCCCGTCCTGGTGTAATAGACCTGGAACCTGGTATCCTGATCAAAATATTTTTTGGCTTCGGTGACAATCCTTAAGGTCATGGTTTTCTCCAGGTTACCATTTCCCGTCGCACCGGAGTCGCTCCCTCCGTGTCCGGCATCCAAGACCAGCACTACCTTGGAAGTACTGGAAGGAGCCATGACCGGGTTGCCTGCACTGACCTTTACCACATTTTTCACTACCTTGTAATTCAATCCCAGAGCCTGGGAAACATCTTTGATCGGGACGATCCAGCGTTTCTTCCCGCTGCTCTTATATTTGGCATAGATGGGAGCGGTATCCCAGATGACTTTCTTGCCATTTACCACAGCCTTCACACTGCCGTTGGTCATCTTTACTTTATATTTCCCCCGGGTGAGGGTCAGGGTTTTATGTCCCACATCTTTATAAACAACATCCATACCGGAGGCTTTAAAAATCGTGGAAGCCGGGCCTACATAACAACCTTGTTTCATAAAGGTCGGGGTTTTCATGATTGCTTTCTTCTTGCCATTGAGATAGATGAATGTCTTTTTTCTGGCATATGCTGTTGTCTTTTTCCTGTATATGATTTTAACTTTCGATGCGGCCCTGGTCTCTGTCTGTGGAATCAGAGAGACTACCATCAAAAGGACAAGGAACAGACCCAGCATTTTTTTACATCGTTTCATAATTTCTCCTTAACTGATCATTGGCTGAAAGAAACAGCCATAGAGTTAACGAATTTCCGGGCGGAAGACCTTACGATATCGGCATAGTCAAACACGACGAATCCATTTACACTCTGGCTTCTTCCATAGGTGATCATCTTGCTCAAGGTGTCGGCAGCTCTGAATTCCTTCTTCTCCTTGGAGGTGGTTCCGGCAGATGGGTAACCCATCTTATAAGCCGGGAGGCCTACATATAATTTCACCTTGGATTGATCCGTCATACTCTTCCAGCGGTTCAAAACTGCATTATACTTTGCGGTGCGATGATAAAATCCCCAGTAAATCTGAGGAGCAATATAATCCACATAGCTGGTGGAATTCGTCCAGGTTTTGATATCTACGTAATAAGCATATTTCGAGGTTAGATTATCAATCTCCCCTGCAGGGCTGATTCCGAAGGTCACATTTCTATTGATGGATTTGATCGCGGAATAGATACCGGAAACCAGCAGGTTAACCTGTTTTCTGCGATAGTTTGCAATGGACATCCCATTTCGTTTATCCAGGGACGCTTTATATTCCTTGGCATCGAAGGCAGATTTATAATTCCTTTTAGTGAAAGAAGGATAGAAATAATCATCCATATGGATTCCATCCACACTATAGTTGTTTACGATTTCTTTCACACCATTGATAATCAATTTACGGACCGCTTTTTTTGCCGGGTTATAGTATAACTTGCCACCGTAGGATAAAACATTACGACGGGTGGAAGCTTTTTTCGATTTGTGCCATTTTTTGGCCTGATTTTTGGAGGACAGGGCCTTATAACTGGAACCGCTGGAAACCCGGTAGGGGTTAATCCATGCCTCAATCCTCATACCCTTCTTGTGAGCTTCTGTCACCATGATCTGCAGAGGATCATAGGCAAGTGCTCTCCCTTGTTTTCCTGCGATGGAAGCAGAGGTTGGGAAATAAGCACTTTTATAAAAAGCATCACCAAATGCCCTCACATGGACCAGGATCGTATTAAAACCTCTGGCTTTGCAGTTATCCAGTACTTTGTCAAAAAACAGGGTGAAGTTAGCAGCTGTGTTGTTTTTATAAGTCTTCCGATAACTCTCATAATCGTAAAAGGCAAACCAGACTCCTTTGTACTCATTGGCAGCCGCATTCGTTCGGACTGACGTGGCAGGAGCCAGGCATGATACCAGGATTCCCAACGTCAGAATCAAGGCCAACAGTTTCTTTTTCATACAGTTTTCCTCCTTTATTACAGAATATTACTCTTTATAACCCATGGGCTTTTTCCTTACCAAATCAACAAAATCAAACCAAAACTCAACACCATTATCCCGGTTGATATACCCACATTCAGTCTGATACAGAATTGAGATTTCTTTCACAATATACAGACCAAGACCTGCACCTTCCTTTGTGCCTGGCCTCCCGGATCTGGCGAATTCCAACCATATTTTTTCTCCATCCTTTTCCAGTATGGGTCTTCCAAAGTTATAGACAGAAAGACGTACTGCCTCTTTACTTTTCCGCAGATTGACGGAAATCCTTCCGCCATTTCCGGTGTTTTTGATGGCGTTTGTCAGATAATTATTAAATACATGCTCCGTATGCTCCGGATAAAGATACTTCACACAGGAAGGTTCTATTTCTTTACTGAATTGGATATTGTGTGACTCCACATAGTTCCGGCACTTCTCAAACAATGTATCGATAACTTTGGACAAATCGGTATCAACCGGATCTCCCTGGAGCAGCATCTGCTCATAGACAGAACTATTTAACACACTGGTGACAGTGTTGCTCATCTTTTGGATTTCTTCCATCGCATGATTATAATATTCCTGTCTCCTGGCTTCGTTCTCCAGAGCATAGATCATCTCCACCTGACTGGAAATGATGGCCAAAGGCGTTTTCAATTCATGGGTCAGCCTTGCAATCATTTTTTTGCGAAGTTCTTCCTGCTCGTTCAGAATCTCAACCTGACGGTTGAGAAGGAAATTATAATTATTCAGTGAATTGATATTCTCCTGAATAGCATCGACCATGTAGTTCACGTTATGAGCAAGGGTACCTATCTCATCCTCAGTAATCCTTCCGGTATATCTGACAGAATAATCTTCCCCAGCCACTTTCTCTGTCACCTTCGATAATTCTTCAATCGGATTGATGAAATATCTTTTTAAACCCAGTATAGACAGGAAACATACAATAACGGTATAGAAAAATATGATATATAACAAAACTTTGTTAGAGTAGGAGAAAAAGGCATCAATGTTCTTCAAGCTTTCCCTGACATATACGTAGTAGTCCGCATCTTCTATCGTATATTTCTTTTTTAACTCTATAATTTTATATGTTGGCTTGCTTCGTACGTCACTGAATTCAACGGGGAAAGCATCTTCAGAGTAGGTTTCCGGTAAAAACTGATGTTTCGGAGATATCTCCTTGCCGGATTCATTATTATTTGAATTAAGTGAACTGTTATAGACAACTTGCCCCTTCTCATCCAGAATCCTGATTCTATACTCTTCTGCCTCATTTTCTTCAATATAATTCCAGATTGCTTCGACATCAGCCCTGGGCAAAACCTCAGTTAACCCGTCTGCAAAGGTGCTCATTCTCCTTTTTTCTACATCAATAAACATCGATTTCTGAAAAAATATAAAAACCGGGATAAATATCAGTGTCAGAAATGAAATAACCAGCATAATGTAAACCGGCAGACGGTAGGAAAGTTTATGAATCATTTTCCGTCACCTCAAAATAATATCCGACTCCATATACAGATTTGATATAAGGATAGTCAGGTGTCATCTTCTTTCTGAGCTGTTTTATAATGCTGTCAACGGTCCTGTCAGTTCCCGAGTAGTCCTGACCCCATACATGATCCAGGATAGTATTCCTGTCCAGAACAATCTGTTCATTGATCATCAGATACAAAAGAACATCATATTCCTTAGGAGTTGTCTCCATCTCCGTATCATTCAAGTAGAATCTTCTGGCCCCTGTATCAACACGCAATGCACCTTTCTGAAGATTTCTGTCTTCCGGTTTTCTTAAAAAAGCATCAATCTGCGCTTTCAGTACGCTTAGCAGAAATGGCTTTGTCATATAATTATTTGCTCCCAGTGCATATCCCGTAAGCTGATCCTCCTCCGATTCCCTGGCGGAGAGCATAATGACAGGTACATCACTGCTTTTCCGTATATGTTTCAACACATCATAACCATCCATCTCCGGAAGCATTCCATCGAGCACAACGATTGATATCTCATCTTTCACCGTCTCAAATATTCGTACAGCATCGGTTCCGGCCTCTGAAGTGATCACTTTGTAATCATTCATGGTCAGATAGTCTTCGATTGTAAGTCTTAGTCTCTCGTCATCCTCCACGACAAGGACGGTACGTCTGTTCATAAGCATCCTCCCGGATTCATGCTCCTGATCGGCAATGGATTTTGTCCGGCACAAACCAGGATCTCTTTGTTCATATTAACAATAAAAAGTGATATAAATATGATGGATAGTTTATATTCTCAAGAGAAAGGGCTGCCGCACTAATTGATGAGGAACGATACCGGCAGTTCCTCATCAATTAGTATGGCAGCCTCTTTTAGTGTCATTTATCCTTCCAGATATCTCTTCATCCAGTTCATCATCTTCTCATAGGCAGCCGGATTAAGACGGTAAATGGTCCATTTTCCATTCTTTCTGGATTCCACCACCCCCGCCTCCAGAAGAAGGCTCATATGGTGAGATAAGGTGGACTGTCCGAAATCCAGCTTCTCCAGCAGTTCACTGGCATTGTGTTCCTTTTCCTTCAGATAATCCAGGATACGCAGACGGTTTTCATCGGACATCGCTTTAAATATTCTGGCATAAACTACATAGGTTGTATTATTCATAAGGTCCTCCGACTAGATCTCCCAGTGAGCATTATCCGGGATCTGCATCTTCTTCAGGTCTTTGCGGTTCTTATTATTGATGATCAACTCAGGATTCTTGACCATTACCTTGGCATAGGCAGGAACAGATTGGGTGATGAAGGCTCCACCGCCGATGATGACACCTTCCCCGATCACCGTATCTCCTCCCAGGACAGTTGCCCCGGAATATATGGTCACATTGTCTTTGATGGTGGGGTGTCTCTTGGTGTCCCTGAGTTTCTGGCCCTGGCGGGTGGAAAGGGCTCCCAGAGTAACCCCCTGATATAGTTTTACATTATTACCGATCTCTGTGGTCTCACCGATTACGATTCCGGTACCGTGGTCGATGAAGAAGTATTCTCCTATGGTGGCACCGGAATTGATATCGATACCGGTCCTTCCGTGAACATACTCCGTCATGATCCGGGGAATCAGTGGTACATCCTGGATATAGAATTCATGGGCGATGCGATAGACGTAGATCGCCAGCAGACCGGGATAGGAGAAAATGATATCCTCCCTGCTCTTTGCAGCCGGATCTCCATAAAATCCCGCCTCCACATCTTTGGTAAGCATGGATTGAATATAGGGAAGCTTGCGGATAAAATTAGCACATACCTCTTCCGCCTTCCGGTCGATCTCCATGCTGGTATATTTCTTGTAATCACGATAATAATAAGCCTGAGCCACCTGTTTCTTCAGGGCCTCATAGATACTCGCGATCCGCTCTCCGATAAAATTCTCCGGGGAGATCAGGGTGATATTCTCCGGGCCAAAGTAACCGGGAAATACAACTCTCCTCATATCTTTGACAATCTCGATAATCTTCCCTCTGTCCGGAAGATGTCTGCCGGCATTGGATACGATATATTCCTTCTCCTCGCAAGTTCTGGCGATCTCTCTGGACGCTTCTAATATAATGCTGTTGATTGATTCTTTCATCTACTGTACCCCTCTTTATAAATATCCTGTCCGGGCAGCCGGATATACGTCTCTAATATCCTCCGCCCGTCACATCCATCTTGGAATCGTCATTATATGCGGTACCACCGGCGCCGCACCAGTTGCAATGTACTTTATCCGTACCGTCATAACAGTTTACCTTTCCGCAGCTGCCGCAGATAAAACATTTCTTGGCGCCGCAGTAAGGACAGCCGGGGTATTCATCGTCCGTGTAGAAGCTTCCGCTGAAATTGGTCTTGTCGAAGCCTTCTTTCTCCGCCATCTCCTCCTGCAGCTTAAAAGCCCAGGTTCTTACCCAGTCATCATCCCTTTTCTCTATCCGAATACCATAAAGTTTTTTCTCCTGATTACATTTGGCAAGAATCACACTTGCTGTCTTTTTCATGGTATCTTCCTCCTATATCCATTATTCCTCTGTCTGAGACCCCTCATCGTAGATCAGGGCAATGGAGATGTCATCCCCACTTCCTTCCCGGGTTCTCTTCTCAAAATTACGCTTAAGACTTGTCTTCGCTTTCTCGGGATCTCCCAGCATCTGTGTGATCAGACCGTGATATTTGAGGAAATCCTCCTCACTGGCGAATGATTTGAACAAGCCGTCCGTGGACACGAACATGGCCGCAGTCTCTTCTTCCGAGTACCAATGCTGAAAATATAAAAAGGCATTGGTATTACACAGGGAAGAAGTATAATTGGCATGGGAATTGGGGTCTTCCACGGGAATGGAGATCCTGCCTTTCCGGGAAAGGACCACAAATCCGCCGTCTCCCAGCAGCATGCCATAGGAAAATCCTTCAGCCATCACAGCGATCAGTACCGTGCTGCCATAGATCACCGGAATCTTTATCCTGGCCTTCTCCCCCTCAGGAAAGAGCTTTTTCTCTTCCTCCGACAGGGGGTTTTCTTTGTGATACTCCTCCACGGCTTCCCGCCATTTCATGAGAATCTGTTTTTCCATCTGCTGAAGGATAAAATCCGGGTACTGTCTGAACTGATTCTTAAAGTCCGCCTGACTCATGTATTTCTTCAGAAGTTCAATGGAGATCTTCACGGCGATCTTGGAGCCCACGTCGGACCGGAAATGTCTGGCACTTCCATGCCCGTCAGCCACCACAGCTATACCGAATTTCTCATCCACATAGACTCCCGAACTGTCCTGACAGACCACGTGTCTGCGGATATGGCTGTCTCCGATCACCGTAGCATGAATGCCTTTTATCATCCTACCATCCCTCATCAAATTCGATATCCATGTCAGCCAGGTCTGTCAGGTCCTCCACTCCCAGGATATCCTGTTTCATCTCCTGGACAGCCTCAACCATGGCTTCTTTCTTGGTTCCGGCCACATCCTCCAGGCTGCGTTCCTGACCTTCTGCTTCCGTCAGGGTCATGCTGGCGCTTCCGATCTTGCTGGAGGTCACGGCGATCTCCCTCACCAGTTTCTTCAGCATATCCGCGCCATAGGCCTGAAGTACCAGTTCTTCATCTTCCGTGAATTCCTCCAGCACTTCCATATCTACGTTGGAACCGATGGCAAGAGCAATCTTCAGCCCGTATTTAAACCAGCGGTTAGCTTTTAACATCTCAAATCCCTTCTTATAGTTATCGGTAGGATAACCATCGGTGATCAGGAAGACTACCGGTGCATAAGAAAGGGATGGGGAATTCAGAAAGCTCTTTCTGGACAGCTTGCTGCATAACTCCTGGCAGGCCTCCCCCAGGTCCGTCACACCATCCGCAGTGAGATTCTCCCATCTCTGGTACTCCTCGATGAGTACCGGTTCCGGGGTGATCCACTCACACCCGGAGGAGAAGGACAGTACCGCGATCTTCACATCCGTCCCGGCTTCCCCCACTCCGATCAGTTCCGGGAGCACATCTCCCATAACCTTATTGAGGGAGTCCAGTTTACTTCCCGCCATGCTGGTGGAAGTATCCACCATGAAAAAGATCACCATACTCTTTTTGGCAGGCGGCATCGTTTCCAAAGGATCAATCATATCAATATTACTCATATCTTACATCCTCTCTATCTGTCATCTGTCATATCAGGGGGATTCATCCCTGTTTCCTCAGAATCGTTTCTCTCAGCTTCTTCCTCCGTCTCCGGCAGGGGAAGTTTTTCCGTGGACTTCAGCCGCAAAAACCAGTCTTCCCCAAGTTCAAAGCGGATCCGCATTCCATTCCAGATGGGCATGGCCTGGTTTTGGCCGATCTCCCTTATGGTACCGTCCGGGAACATGCCCCTCCACTCTGCCTGGCCCAGATTCTTTATTCCATACAGGCCTTTTCTCTGGCGGTTTTCCACCACGATGCCCGTCACCTTCTCCTTGTCAAAGGGAACCCTTCCGGTCTGGCACTCATACAGCTTCTG
>CAMNGO010000031.1 GCA_946538445.1 uncultured Lachnospiraceae bacterium | reverse complement strand
TGGATGATCTGTTTGACCAGATTCAGGCAGGTAATGTAAAAGAACTGAACCTGATCGTGAAAGCGGATGTACAGGGTTCTGTGGAAGCCGTGAAACAAAGTCTGGTAAAACTGTCCAATGAAGAAGTAATGATCAAGGTTATTCATGGTGCAGTAGGTGCCATCAATGAGTCGGATGTCACTCTGGCCTCCGCTTCCAACGCTATCATCATCGGTTTTAATGTACGTCCGGACAGCATGGCCAAGACCATGGCTGAGCAGGAAAAGGTTGACATGAGACTCTATCGTGTCATCTATAATGCCATCGAAGATATCGAGGCGGCCATGAAGGGTATGCTGGATCCTGTTTATGCCGAGAAGGTGATCGGACATCTGGATGTTCGCCAGATCTACAAAGCTTCCGGTGTGGGAACCATCGCCGGATGTTATGTGACCGATGGTATGGTTACCAAGGCTTCCCAGGTACGTATCGTTCGTGACGGTATCGTAATCTATGAAGGTACTCTGGCATCTCTCAAACGTTTCAAAGATGATGTAAAAGAGGTAAAATCCGGCTTCGAATGTGGTCTTGTGTTCGAGAAGTATAATGACGTAAAAGAAGGAGACCAGGTAGAATGCTTCGTGATGGAAGAGATACCTCGTTAAACCATAGAGGAGAATTAATTTGAGAAAAAACAGTGTGAAAAATACCAGGATCAATTCCGAGGTACAAAGAGAATTGAGCCGTATTATTTCCAGGGAGATCAAAGATCCGAGAATCAGCCCCATGACCAGTGTGGTTACGGTGGAGGTGGCTCCTGATCTGAAAACCTGCAAAGCTTATATCAGTGTTCTCGGAAATGAGGAGGACCAGCAGGATACTCTGGAAGGATTGCGTTCTGCCCACGGTTATATCAAGCGTGAGCTGGCAAGGTCCATCAATTTGAGAAACACACCGGATATCCGATTCATCCTGGATCAGTCCATCGAATATGGTATCCGTATGTCCCGGAAGATTGATGAAGTAATTAATGAAGACCTTCAGAATCATAAGTTAGAGGATGAATAGGATGAATTACTTAACGCAGCTGTATGAGCGTTGTCTTACTGATTGTTTAGAAGGTGTTAAAAGCGTCGCCATCTCCGGACACATCCGTCCGGATGGCGATTGCGTGGGTTCCTGTCTGGGCTTGTGTACCTATCTGCTTGACCGGAATCCCGATCTTCTTGTCGATGTGTATCTGGATCCCATCCCGGACCAGTTCCGTTTTCTGAAACATGCAGACCGTATAAAACAGGAGAATGAGAATCATACGGTCTACGATCTGTGTGTTGCCCTGGATTGCTCTGAGCCTGACCGGCTGAACCGGGCCGGTGATATATTTGAGAAAGCAAGGCGTACAATCTGTATCGATCATCATATAACCAATGAGGGATTCGGAGATATCAGCATTGTCTGCCCGGAGAGTTCCTCTGCCAGCGAGTTGCTGTATTATATCCTCAAGGACCAGAGACTATTTGGACAAGGTGCGATCAGCAGGGATTGTGCTGAGGCACTTTATATGGGTATCGTTCATGATACCGGGGTGTTCCGTCACACCAACACAAGCCTGGAAGCTATGACAGCTGCCGGGGAATTGATCGGTTATGGGCTGAACACAGAGAAAATCATCACAGATACTTTTTATGAGAAGACCTACAGGCAGAATCAGCTGCTTGGCAAGGCTCTTCTGGAGAGTATACTCATGTTTGACGGAGCCATGATATTCTCCACATTATATCAGAAGGATTTCGAGGTCTATGGATGTGACACCGGCGATACAGATGGCATCATCGATCAGCTCCGGGTAACGAAAGGTGTCCATGTCGCTATGTTGTTATATGAGACGAAGGAAGGTGATTTCAAGGTCAGCCTTCGTTCCGACGAATTAGTGGATGTGGCTGCCATCGCCAAAGAATTCGGAGGTGGAGGACATATCCGTGCCGCGGGCTGCACTGCTTACGGGCAGATGCACGATATCGTAACCAACATAGCCAGCCGTGTGGAGAGTCAGCTGATGGAACAGGATGATAAGGAATGATCAACGGAATACTCAATGTATATAAAGAAGCGGGATACACTTCCCATGATGTGGTTGCAAAACTGCGGGGGATACTTCGGCAGAAGAAGATCGGTCATACGGGGACCCTTGATCCGGATGCCACCGGAGTGCTTCCTGTTTGTCTGGGCAAGGCCACAAAACTATGTGACCTTATCGGCGACTGGGATAAAACCTACCGGGCCCAACTTCTTCTGGGGAGAGAGACAGATACGGAAGACCTCTCAGGAAAGGTACTGCGGGAAGCAGCGGTGGAGATATCTCCTTCGGAGATCTCCCGGATCCTTCTTTCCTTTGTGGGACCTTATGATCAGATTCCTCCCATGTATTCCGCCAAGAAGCAAAAAGGAAAAAAACTGTATGAACTGGCCAGGCAGGGCATTGTGGTGGAACGGAAACCAAGCCGGGTAGTCATCCACCATATTCAGATTCTGTCTGTCAATCTGCCCTATGTCGATTTTGAAGTAACCTGCTCCAAGGGAACATATATCCGAAGTCTCTGCAGAGATGTGGGACAGGAAGCAGGATGTGGAGCCTGCATGGCTTCCCTGGTTCGGACCAGGGTATCAGATTTCTCCCTGAAGGATGCCTTGACTTTATCGCAGATTGAATCATTGCAGAATGAGGGTTTATTGGGAGAACATCTGCATTCCATAGACAGTATCTTCCCTTCTTATCCTTCCCTAACCGTAAAAGCGGAAGGGAACAGATTATTGATGAACGGCAACTCCATCCCCCCGGAGTTGGTTACAGGACTGACAGAGGAAATGTATCCTTCTTTCAGGGTTTATGACCATGAAGGACATTTTATCGGTCTTTACGAAAAAACAGAACAGGAAGGGCTTTTAAAACCCGAAAAACTGTTCTTTGATCTATAGAGTAGGTATAGAATATGCAATATATTACGAGTTCAGAATTCCATATTCAGAATAGTGCAGTCGCTTTAGGAAAATTTGAAGGAATCCACCTGGGGCATCAGCTTCTGATAAATGAAGTCAAAAAGCAGAAGGAAAAAGGACTAAACAGTGTGATTTTTACCTTTGATATGCCTCCAAAGGCTGTCCTTCATGATGATATGAGATATTGTCAGATCTACACCAAGATAGAACGAAAAAGAATTCTGGAGAGACAAGGCATCGACATCCTGATCGAGCATCCCTTTACCAAAGATTTTGCGGCTTTAAGCCCGGAAGAGTTCATCCGGGATGTTCTTATCGGGAAGGCAGATGCGAAAGCAGTTGTGGTGGGATCGGACTTCCATTTTGGCAAGAGGCGCTCCGGTAACGTAGATACTCTGAGAGCAGCTGCAAAGGAGTACGGTTTTGAACTGATTGTTCTCAAAAAAATCATGCAGAGGAAAGGTGATATCAGCTCCACCCGTATCCGGAAATTAATCGAATACGGCATGATGGAAGAAGCAGCATTATTGCTTGGAAGGAACTTCTCCATGTATGGGGAGGTCATACACGGCAGAGCACTGGGAAGGACCATCCAGATACCCACTGCCAATATGAAACCTGATGAGAAGAAACTGGTGCCGCCTAACGGTGTCTATTTCTCCCTGATACATCTTGATGATAAAGTCTACAAAGGGATCACCAATATCGGTGTGAAACCCACCGTGGAATTAGTCCCTGAAAAAGGGGTGGAAACACATATTTTTGATTTCTCCCATGACATCTACGGGAGGAATATCGAGGTGGAACTGCTGCATTTTCACAGGGCAGAGTTGAGATTCAAGAATGTGGAAGAGCTGTGTCTGCAGATGCAGCATGATATTCTTGTGGCCAAAAAATACTTTTCTTAATTTGCCATCATCTTCAAAATATGGTATATTGTACAAAAATATATGCTGAAAACCACATGTTCAGATAGTTTGGAGGCGTTTTTATGAATACAGTGATTACCATTGGAAGACAGTACGGAAGCGGTGGAAGAGAGATTGGAAGAAAGCTGGCAGAGTCTTACGGGATTCCTTTTTATGATAAGGAGATCCTTAAGATGGCAGCCAAGGAAAGCGGTATCTGCGAAGAGATGTTTGAGAACTTCGATGAGAAGCCCACAACCAGCTTCCTCTATTCCCTTGTGATGGATCCGTATGCTTTGGGTTATAACGCAACCAGCTTTGATATGCCCTTGAATCAGAAGGTATTTCTTGCCGCTTTTGACACGATCAAGAAGATTGCTGCGGAAGGTCCCTGTGTAATCGTTGGCCGTTGTGCCGACTATGCCTTGAGGGAAAATGAGAATACCTACAACGTCTTCATCCATGCACCTATGTCCTTCCGGAAACAACGCATTCATGATGATTATGAGATTCCCATGTCCAAGGTTAAGGACGAGGCCACAAGAATGGACAAGCAGAGGGCCAGCTATTACAATTATTACACCTCACAGAAATGGGGAAATATAGGCAATTATGATCTTACTGTCAACAGCAGTATTTTAGGTATTGATGGTACGGTGGAACTGATCCGCAAGGCTGTGGATCTCAAGGAATCTGCCGGAAACACATCGGATTTGGCCCAATAACAATTGATGATAATACCAGAAAACCCGGGAGCAGAAAGCAGACGCCGACTGCTCCTTTTTCATGGTATTCAAAGGTCTTCTATGATATAATAAATCAGTTAGGAAGTTCACATCTTTTGCATCAGTTGGAGGAAACAGATGATTAATGAGATAAAGAAATTCAAGAAGGTTTTGGTGGCAAACCGTGGGGAGATAGCCATCCGTATCTTCCAGTCTTTGAATGAGCTGGGTATCGGATCCATCGGGATCTATTCCAAGGAAGACCGCTTTGCCATGTTCCGTTCCAGAGCGGATGAAGCATATCCCCTTAAGACGGACAAGGGTCCTGTAGATGCCTATCTGGATATTCCGAATATCATACGGATCGCCAAAGAGAAGAAGGCGGATGCCATCCATCCCGGATACGGTTTTCTATCGGAAAATCCCGAATTTGCCGAAGCCTGCGAAAAGAACGGCATCGTATTTATCGGCCCAAATGTGGAAGCCATGAATATCATGGGGGATAAGATCTCCGCTAAACAGGCTGCTAAAGAAAGCAAAGTACCCACTCTGCCAGGATGTGATTACGCCCTGAAATCCGCAGAAGAAGCCAAAAGGGTAGCAGATGAGATAGGATATCCTGTCATGTTGAAAGCCTCCAATGGTGGAGGCGGGCGTGGTATGAGCCTGGTACAATCCGCCGAGGAGATGAAAGAGGCTTTTGAAAAGGCCAGCAATGAATCAAAAAGAGCTTTTGGGGAATCCAAATTATTCCTGGAGAAATACCTTCTTCATCCCAAGCATATCGAAGTGCAGATTCTGGGAGATAACTATGGCAACATCGTCCATCTCTTTGACAGGGACTGTTCCGTCCAACGTAGAAACCAGAAGGTGATCGAATTCGCTCCGGCATGGTCTATACCGGAAGATACCAGGAAGAAGATCCTGGACAGTGCCAAACGTCTGGCGCGCCGGGTCGGCTATTCCAATGCGGGAACCATGGAGTTCCTGGTGGACACCGATAACAATCCATTCTTCATTGAGATGAATCCCCGGGTACAGGTGGAACATACGGTGACGGAGATGATTACCGGTATCGATATCGTCAACGCACAGATCCTGATCGCTCAGGGATATCCCCTCAACAGCAGAACCATACATATTTATTCCCAGAATGAGGTGAGTTGTGATGGATTTGCCATTCAGGCCAGGGTGACGACGGAAGATTCTTCCAATCATTTCCTTCCGGACTATGGTAAGATCGACCAGTACCGTTCAGGATCCGGATCCGGAATCCGGCTTGATGACGGCAATGCTTACACCGGCGCGGTCATCACATCTTATTATGATTCCCTGCTGGTAAAAACCATCAGCCATGCCCGCACTTTTGAAACTGCGAAGAAGAAGCTGGTAAGAGCACTGAAAGAATTCCGGATTCACGGCGTTAAAACCAATATCACATTCCTGATCAATGTGCTGAATCATCCTGTTTTTGAGCAGGGTAAGTGCTATACCACTTTTATCGATGAAACTTCCGAATTATACGATTTTCATTATAGTCTGGACAGGACCACGAAGATTCTGGAATTCCTTGCAAATAAAATGGTGAATGTCAACTATGGCGAGAAACCCTATCTGGAAGACAGAATCGTCCCTGTGGTGGAAGAAAATACCAAGATCCACGGGATGAGAGATGAGTGGAAGCGGCTTGGAACCAAGGAGTTTCTACGAAGAATCCGCCAGAACGACCGTCTGTATATCACCGATACTACCATGAGGGACGGACAGCAGTCACTCCTGGCCACCAGAATGAGAACCAAGGAACTGGCAGGTGCGGCCAGGGCGACCAACCGCTATCTCAAGGATGCCTTCTCCATCGAAGCATGGGGAGGTGCCACTTATGATACCGCCTACCGCTATCTGAAAGAATCACCCTGGAAACGTCTGGATCTCCTTAGAGAACGTATGCCCAATGTCATGCTGCAGATGCTTCTTCGGGGATCTAATGTGGTAGGTTACGGCGCCTATCCTGACAATGTGGTTGAAAAATTTATCAAGGTTTCCAGTGATCACGGTATCGATATCTACCGTATTTTTGACAGCAACAACTGGATTGAGAACATGAAATATCCCATTGAGCAGGTACTGAAAAATGATAAAATCGCTGAGGGAACCTTGTGTTACAGCGGGGATATGCTGGACCCCAGAGAGAAAAAATTTACTGTTGATTATTATCTGAAGATGGCCGGAGAACTGGTTTCCGAAGGATGTCAGCTGATCTGTGTGAAAGATCCGGCAGGTTCTTTGAGACCCTATGCAGCAAAAGAACTGATCACTGCTCTTAGAGAAGAAGTTTCTGTTCCCATCCATCTTCATACTCATGATATTATGGGGAGCGGAATCTCTGCTTATCTCATGGCAGCGGAAGCAGGTGTTGACATCGTGGACTGTGCCATCGGTTCCATGAGTTCCATCCTGAGTCAGCCCTCCTTTAACGCCATGGTTGAAAGCCTTAGGGGAACCGTGAGAGATCCCCAGATTGACAAAGAGGGTCTGGATATCCTGGACCGCTATTATGACCATGAAAGGAAAGTATATCAGATCTTTGAGACCGGACTGAAAGCTCCAAGTATCGATCTATATAATAACGGAATACCCGGAGGACAGTATTCCAGCCTGAAGGAACAGGCAGAATCCATGGGGCTTGCAGATCAGATGCCGGAAATCTGTCACTTATATAAACAGGCGGATGAGATTCTGGGAGATATCATCAAAGTAACTCCGACTTCCATCGTGTGCGGAGATCTTGCTATATTCATGCTTCGGAACGGTCTGACCAAAGAGAACATTCTGGAAAAAGGAAGGGGTCTCTCGTATCCGGAATCCGTGGTCAAATATTTACGAGGTATGCTGGGACAGCCGGAAGGAGGTTTTCCGAAGGAATTCCAGGAGATGGTCCTTCAGGGACAGTCCGCGATCAGTGTGAGACCCGGGTCATTGCTTGCTGATGTGGATTTTGACGAGATTGCAGACCACCTCCGGAAGAATTATTACATGGAGACCATGGAACAGCCCGAAGTGATGGAGCAGAAAGTCTTAAGTTACGCTCTGTATCCAAGGGTATACGAAGATTACTGCCAGCATTTCCAGGCTTACAATGACGTGTCCAAACTGGAAAGCCATGTTTATTTCTATGGTTTAAGACCTGGGGAGGAAACCACTCTTCAGATCAAAGACGGAGAAGATACCCTGATAAAATTCATCAGTATGTCAGAGCCGGATGAGAAAGGTGTCAGGTCCTTACAGTTTGAAGTGAACGGATTCTACCGGGAGATCCAGATTACTGACAGGCACTATGAGGTGAAGGCAGATAACAGGGTTAAGACCGACAAAAAGAATCCAAGACATCTTGGTGCTTCTCTGCCCGGCAGGATCTGCGACATCGCCATCAGAGAAGGGGACCGGATCGAAAAAGGACAGACATTGATGTTGATCGAAGCCATGAAGATGGAGACAATGGTACGGTCACACATTTCCGGTTATGTGGATAAGATCTATGTGAAAGACGGAGATGAAGTGGCACAGGATGAACTGCTGGTTTCCTTCATCCCTGATGAAAAAGAAATCGAAGATATGGCACATCCTTCCCTTCCTGAGATGGATTTGTCTCTCCTGGACCGTAATGAGCTGGTGCCGGTTAACATCAGTGAAGATTAACTATGCCAGAGAGGGCTCTTAGCCCTTTAACATATAATATGGAGGAAGAAAAAATATGAAAAATGTATGGAACAAGTACACAGAAGAAGATTTGGAGCAGGTAACTGAACTGGGAGACAGGTATAAGTCTTTTCTCAGTGACTGCAAGACAGAGAGGGAATGTACTTCCTTCTTCATTCGCAAAGCAGAAGAGAAAGGATATGTCAATCTGGAAGAACTGGTGGATACCGGTTATGCCCTAAAACCCGGTGACAAAATCTATACGTCTTACATGGGTAAAACCGTGGCATTCTTCCAGATTGGAAGAAGAGCCATGACAGAGGGAATGAACATCCTCTGTGCCCACATTGATTCTCCCCGGATGGACCTGAAACAGGTGCCTGTCTATGAGGATTCAGAACTTGCCTATCTGGATACCCATTATTACGGAGGAATCAAAAAATATCAGTGGGTGACCATCCCACTGGCTCTTCATGGAGTGATAGTAAAGAAAAATGGTAGTGTTATTTCAGTAAATATCGGCGAAAATGAACAGGATCCTGTAGTATATATCTCTGATCTGCTGATTCACCTCTCCGGAAAACAGATGGAGAAGAATGCTTCGACTGTTATAGAGGGAGAACAGCTGGATGTTCTGGTGGGAAGTATCCCTCTGGCCGGTCAGGAGAAGGATGCGGTTAAAGCTAACATTCTTAGGATGTTAAAAGAGAAATATGATGTGGAGGAGGAGGATTTCCTTTCCGCAGAGATTGAAGTGGTACCGGCGGGAAAAGCCAGGGATTGTGGGCTGGACCGGAGTATGATTGCCGGCTACGGACACGATGACAGAGTCTGTGCCTACCCTTCCTTTGAAGCAATGCTTGCCATCGATGGGATTCCTGAAAAAACCATATGCTGTCTGCTGGTGGATAAAGAAGAGATCGGCAGTGTGGGAGCCACAGGCATGGAATCCAGGTTTTTTGAGAACACCGTTGCTGAATTACTGGCCTTAGGAGGAATGGATTCCAGTCTGGCATTGAGAAGAACCCTGGCCAGAAGCCGCATGCTGTCCTCTGATGTCAGTGCAGCCTACGATCCTGCATTTGCGGATGTCTTTGAAAAGAAGAATACCTGCTTTTTCGGCAGGGGGATTGTCATCAACAAATACACAGGAGCCCGTGGCAAGGGAGGATCTAATGATGCCAATGCGGAGTATCTCGCGGCAATCCGCCGGATCTTCGATGAAAACGATGTCGCATTCCAGACTTCGGAACTCGGTAAAGTGGATGCCGGAGGCGGCGGTACCATCGCTTATATTGCCGCACTTTTCGGTATGGAAGTGGTGGATAGCGGTGTGCCGGTTCTCAGTATGCACGCCCCCTGGGAAGTAATCAGCAAAGCAGATTTATACGAAGCGAAGAAAGGATATGTTGCTTTTCTGAAAAACGCTTAGAAAGGACGACAGATGTTGAACAAAATCATGCTCCTGGATGGCCACAGCCTGATGAACAGGGCATTTTACGGTTTGCCGGTTCTTAGCAATTCGGCCGGAGAGTACACCAATGGTGTATTGGGATTCCTGAACATCATGCTGCGCTATGTGGAGGAAGAGCAGCCGACTCACCTGCTGGTGGCTTTTGACCGGAAGGAACCTACCTTTCGTCACTTGCAGTACAAAGACTACAAAGGGACCCGTAAACCTATGCCTGAAGAACTGCGGGAACAGATCCCCAGAATAAAAGAAGTGCTTCGTTCCATGGAGATTCCTGTGGTGACACAGGCCGGAATCGAAGCCGACGACATTCTGGGAACCATCGGACATGAGGCAGAAGAGGAAGGCTTTGAAGTAGTGATTGTTTCCGGCGACCGTGATCTCCTTCAACTGGCGACGGATAAGGTAAAGATCAAGATTCCCAAAACCAAAGGTGGAAAAACCATCACGGAAGATTATCACAAAGCTGAGTTTATCGAAGCTTATGGGGTCACACCCCGGGAATTCATCGATATGAAAGGCCTTATGGGGGATGCCTCCGACAATATTCCGGGAGTTCCCGGCATTGGGGAGAAGACGGCAGCCAAGATTATCAAAGAGTTTCATTCCATTGAGAATGCCTACAGCCATATCGAAGAGGTGAAGCCGGCCAAGGCCCGCAACAATTTAAAAGAATATTATGATCAGGCCATCCTGAGCAAGGAACTTGCCACCATAAAACTGGACTGTTCCCTGGAATATGCTTTTCATGATGCCAGGATCGGCAATCTCTTCAACAGTAACGCCTATGAACTGTTCAAACATCTGGAATTACACAGTTTATTAAAATACTTTGAGGCCAAAGACCGGGTTCAGGAAGAGGAAAAGATAAAAGTCATAACTGAACTGCCCGAAGCGGAAGAGCTAAAAGATCAGCTCATCGCCTCTGGCAGAGCAGGGCTTGCCGTGATCGAAAACGGCGGATCTTGGACAGTGGAAGACTGGGAAGGACTTTCCATTTCCTTCTCAGAAGGGACCAGTCTCTTGCTAAAGCAGAGTTTTCTGACATCGGATTATCTCAGAGATTATATTCTGGACCTGCTTGACAAAAATGTACACCTGGACCTGCTGGATTATAAAAGAATCCTTCATTTTGATGAGAGAATCTATCCTTATGAGGATCGGATTGAAGATGTTGGGATCGGAGCATATTTATTGAATCCTCTGCAATCCGATTATGATTACGATGCCCTTGCCAGGGTTTACCTTTCCCGTACCATTCCTTCCAGAAAAGAATTGCTGGAGAAAGAACTGCTGACCCAGGCGGTCAAGGACGGGAAGGACAGTGGGAACCAGGTGGCGGCTTACCTGTCACGGATACCTTATGAGGTCTCCGGTATTATCCTGGATAAACTGAAAGACCAATCCATGGATCGCTTATATTATGAGATTGAAAAGCCACTGGTATACTCTCTCTATCGTATGGAAGAGTATGGCATCACCGTAAAGAAAGAGTCCCTGAAGGAATACGGCGATCAGCTTGTGGGCAGGATCCATGAATTGGAAGAGAACATCTACAGGCAGGCCGGAAAAGAATTCAATATCAATTCTCCAAAACAGCTTGGCGTTATCCTTTTCGAGGACCTGAAGATGCCATTTGCCAAGAAAACCAAGTCAGGTTATTCTACCAACGCTGAGATCCTGGAGAAACTGGCGCCGGAATACCCCATAGTCTCCGATGTGTTGGAATACCGGCAGCTGACCAAATTGAAGTCAACCTACGCAGACGGTCTTGCGGCATTTATACAGGAGGACGGTAAGATTCACGGAATCTTCCATCAAAAGGTGACGGCTACCGGAAGATTATCCAGTTCGGATCCGAATCTTCAGAATATTCCGATCCGGATGCCTCTTGGCAGAGCCATCCGTAAAGTTTTCGTACCTGAGGAAGGACATATCTTTGTCAGTGCGGACTATTCTCAGATTGAGCTGAGGGTTTTGGCGCATATGGCCAAAGATGAAGATCTGATCAGAGCCTACAAAGAAGACAAAGATATCCATACAGCCACTGCCAGCCAGGTATTCGGAGTTCCCATGGAGGAGGTGACACCCCTCCTGCGCAGAAATGCCAAGGCGGTGAATTTTGGTATTGTATATGGTATCAGTGCCTTCGGACTGAGTCAGGATCTGAACATCACCAGAAAAGAAGCGCAGGAATATATCGAACGGTACTTTAAAACATACCCCGGGATCAAGGCATATCTGGATGGCAGCGTAGCTTACGCCAAGGAGAACGGATATGTGAAGACTCTCTATGGCAGAATCCGTCCTATCCCGGAATTGGCATCCTCCAATTTTATGCAGAGGAGCTTTGGTGAGAGAGCAGCTATGAACTCTGCCATACAAGGAACAGCAGCTGATATCATCAAAATCGCCATGATCAACGTGAGCAGACGGCTGCAGAAAGAAAATCTGTCGTCAAGGCTCATCCTGCAGATTCACGATGAATTGCTGATCGAAGCCGGTCTGGATGAGGTGGATCAGATCTGCCGGATACTGACGGAAGAGATGATGGGAGCAGCAGACCTGCTGGTACCATTGAAAATAGACATCCAACAGGGAAAAACCTGGTATGAAGCAAAATAAATAAGATCCCTAAAAGAGAGGTGAAAGAATGTCACGAGTAGATATCGCAATCATCGGCAGCGGGCCCGCGGGGATTTCTGCTGCTATCACGGCAACCATACGAAAGAAAAACATTCTTCTGTACGGGGAGAAAACAATCAGTGACAAGGTGAATAAAGCACATCAGATCCTGAACTATCCGGGACTTCCCGAAGTGTCAGGGGAGGAATTTGCCCGGAACTTAAGAGACCATCTCGACCGGATGGGAATCGAGATCACTGAGAAGAAAGTAACCATGGTTTATGCCATGGGAGACTATTATATGCTTCAGACATCTGACGGGCAGATGCAGGAAGCAACCACGGTCATCCTATCCTCCGGTATGATTCAGGAGAAGCCTCTTCCGGGAGAGGACGATTTCCTTGGACGCGGTGTGAGTTATTGTGTCACTTGTGACGCTATGTTCTACCGTGAGAAAACCGCAGCAGTGATCGGTTATAACAAAGAAGCGGAAGAGGAGGCTGACTTCCTGGCAGATGTGGCGGACAAGGTATATTACATTCCTATGTACAAAGACGAACCCAATGTAAAGAAGAGCATCACCGTCATCCATGAAAAACCGGTGGAGATGTTTGGTGATATGCAGATTCAGGGTCTGCGTACAGAAGACAGGGATATCAGCCTGGATGGAGTATTCCTGATCCGTGATGCCATCGCACCGGCCAAACTGGTCCCCGGACTTGCCATGGACGGAAACCATGTGAAGGTTAATCTCAAGATGGAAACCAATCTTCCCGGATTCTTTGCCTGCGGAGATATTGCAGGAACGCCCTACCAATATGTTAAAGCGGCGGGTCAGGGTAATGTTGCCGCTCTTTCGGCAGTAAGTTATCTGGACGCCAAAAAGAAAATGAATTCATAAAAGCGGATTATGATCCGGATGATAATTTTCTATTTACAGATTCGAAGTTTTGTTATATAATTAAAGCAAGAATACAGCAATGAGCAATATCAGAATTATCAAAATCGTTTCCCGTTTGATTTTTTAAGGATTTTTTCCCGTTGTTTATCCTTTCTTGATATGGTCTGATATAAGCTTAATCATTGTTGTGTACATTTCTATATCCCTTAAGAGAGGTGCATCGGTCCCTACCGATGCACCTTTTCTGTTAGATCATTCATTTCTTATCCGGAATAAATTACGTTTATAAAGAGATTTCTTTCATTTTTTATCCTGATTCCTTACAATATATTCTTATAGAAACTTCACAAAAAAGAAAAAAATTTTTGTGGATATTATCTGAAAAATGTGTATAATAGAAATGTACGTTATGGAGCTGAAGCAACGGTTCCGGGAGATAATTTATCCATGAATATGAAGTTTTCGTTTTTAAAACCTTCATTTTATAAGAATACATCCCGGATCCTGACATAAGAATCACAAGAAAAGAGGTATATGAAATGGCAAAAATTGATTTGACAAAGTATGGCATTACCGAAACAACTGAGATTGTTTACAATCCATCTTATGAGATGCTTTTTGAAGAAGAGACAAAACCAGAGCTGGAAGGTTTTGATAAGGGACAGGTCAGCGAACTTGGTGCTGTCAATGTAATGACCGGAATCTATACAGGACGTTCTCCTAAAGATAAATATATCGTATATGATGAGAATTCCAAGGATACTGTCTGGTGGACAACCAAGGAATATCCCAATGATAACCACCCTATGTCTGAAGAAGTATGGAAAGACATGAAGAGCCTTGCCGTAAAAGAATTATCCGGCAAAAGACTTTTTGTTATGGATGCTTTCTGTGGCGCCAACAAGGACACCCGCATGGCAATCCGTTTTATCATGGAAGTTGCATGGCAGGCACATTTTGTAAAGAATATGTTTATCATTCCTTCTGAAGAAGAGCTTGAGACATTTGAGCCGAACTTCACAGTATACTGTGCTTCCAAGGCTAAAGTAGATAATTTTAAGGACTATGGTCTTAATTCCGATACCTGTGTTGCATTTAACATCAGCAGCCGCGAACAGGTAATCCTCAATACCTGGTACGGTGGTGAGATGAAGAAGGGTATGTTCTCCATGATGAATTATTACCTGCCTCTGAACGGGATCGCTTCCATGCACTGTTCCGCCAACACAGATATGAACGGCGAAAATACCGCAATCTTTTTCGGTCTTTCCGGAACCGGTAAGACCACACTTTCCACCGATCCTAAGCGTCTGCTGATTGGTGATGATGAGCACGGTTGGGACGATAAAGGTGTCTTCAACTTCGAAGGCGGATGCTATGCCAAGGTAATTAATCTTGACAAAGAATCCGAGCCGGACATCTATAATGCAATTAAGCGTAATGCGCTCCTTGAGAATGTTACTCTTGATGAGAACGGAAAGATTGATTTCGCTGATAAGAGTGTGACAGAGAATACCCGTGTATCTTACCCGATCGACCATATTGAAAAGATCGTAAGACCGGTTTCTGCAGCTCCCGCAGCTAACAATGTAATCTTCCTGTCCGCAGATGCTTTTGGTGTTCTTCCTCCGGTATCTATCCTGAC
>CAMNGO010000030.1 GCA_946538445.1 uncultured Lachnospiraceae bacterium | reverse complement strand
TCTTTCTTAGTATTTCTGCAAAAAGGAAATAATATTTCAAGAATATTCTGACAATTTACTTCTCCTTATGACGATGCTATTGTACGGATGATCATTCATCAGATGAAGATTGAGACTCCCTCCTCTACAGGTGGGAGATAATTCACTCAGAGAAGATAGGAAAAGAATAAAAATAATATCCGATGAATGAGGAACAGTATCTGTATATAGACATGCCTTGGGCATGAATTGTGAGGGAGTCTGAACAAGACTCAAGACATTGGAAAGGAGTTGAACAAAATGTCAATTAAGATGATTGCAACAGATTTAGATGGAACTTTATTAAACAGTCAGCACCGACCGCCGGTAGAATTCTTCGATTGGGTGAAGAGACATCCTGAGATCCATACCGTGATCGCCAGCGGACGACAGTATCAGACACTGGTGGGGATGTTCGGTTCACTTGGTGAGCAGATGACCTACTGTGCGGATAACGGTGGCTTTATCTTTCACGAAGGGAAGAAGCTGTACAGTAATCCCATTGATGAACAGGACCTGATGAATGCAATAAAATATATGGGAAATATCCCGGATACCCACCTGGTATTAAGCGGGGCCCACACTTCCTATATCCAATATAAAGGAGAAGAAGATCTGGGGGATGTCTCCATGTATTTCTCCTCCCTTATGGAGGTGGAAGACCTGAAGAAGGTAATCGATAAGGATGAGATCGTAAAGATCTCCATATATGACCAGAAACATGACGCAGCCAATCTGATCCATTCCCTTCCTGATCTGGGAGACCATATGCAAAGCGTTCTTTCCGAGCAGTCCTGGGTGGATATCCAGAAGGCTGACACCAGCAAGGGGACCGCGATCCGGTTCCTTCAGGAAGAATATGACATACGACCGGAGGAATGTATCTGTTTTGGGGATTATCTCAACGATACCACAATGATGGAATCCTGCCATTTCAGCGTGGCTATGGCCAATGCCCATCCGAAACTGAAAGAGATCGCCAGCTATCAGACCACCACAAATGATTCTCAGGGTGTGGTCAATATGCTGAGCCTGCTAACCGAATAGAAACCGAATAGACAACCATGCATGGAGTAATATCCCGGGAGGATCTTGCTCCTTTTTTTATCTCTTATAATGGGGTATAATAAGAAAACAGGCTGATAAGATTTGGAGAGACAGTATGATAAAGAAATGTTTACTTATAATAACAGCAGTTGCGCTTCTTACCGCATGTGGACAAAACAATTCGGCAGAGAAGACCACACATTCCGTGGAAACACCCACAGAAGCCAGAACAGAGGCCTCCACGGAGACGATGACGAACAATAAGATAACAGAAGCCACTACCGGCACCGATCGAGAGATAAGTACCGAAGCTTCCACACAGATTAATCCGGAAGAAACCTCCCAGGAAGATGAGATCACATCAGAGAAGATCTCCATGGAGTCCTCCTGGAAATATGCGGAGTATTCGGCAATCCATTCCGGGTCCGCTACCCTATACAGACATAAGGTTAATTTCTGGAACGGTGTCACAGTCTGCGTCAATGCCGGTCATGGGACAAAGGGCGGAGAGAGTGTTAAGACTCTGTGCCATCCGGATGGTTCTCCGAAAGTGACCGGAGGGACCACTTCAGCAGGTGCAACAAAATCTTATGCGATTTCCTCAGGTATGTCCTTTCCGGACGGAACATCGGAAGCTGAGGCAACCCTGTCTCTGGCCATGCTAACTAAGGAGAAATTATTGGAAGCAGGATATAATGTTCTGATGATCCGGGAAGATGAGGATGTTCAACTTGACAACATCGCAAGAACAGTTGTTGCTAATAACATGGCTGACTGCCATATCGCCCTCCACTATGACAGTACGGAAAATGATAAAGGAGTATTTTATATGTCGGTACCGGACGTGAACCGGTATCGGGAGATGGAACCGGTAAAAGATCATTGGAAAGAGCATAACACTTTGGGAAATGCTGTGATTGATGGCATGAAGGCAGAGGGAATTAATATCTTCAGTGACGGAGATATGGAGATGGACCTGACCCAGACTTCTTTCTCCACCATTCCCTCCATCGACCTGGAAGTGGGAGACGCGGGTTCTGACATCTCAGAAGGAACCCAGATGAAACTGGCGGAAGGAGTTTTGAAGGGACTTGACAAGTATTTTAAAAAAGGAGCCAAGTAATGCTGACCTATAGTTTTACTGACATGGGATCTGATTCCATGTATGAGTATCTGTACAAATGCATCAAAAGAGACATATTGGAAGGAAAACTCCATCCTGATGAGAAACTGCCATCGAAGCGGACTTTCGCAAGAAATCTTGGAATCAGTGTGATCACAGTGGAGAATGCTTACGGCCAGCTTATGGCAGAAGGCTATATATATTCCCTGCCTAAAAGGGGATTTTATGTGTCCAAAGTAAGAGAAATCAGGCTCCTGAACACAAACCCGGCAAAAGTCGACCGAAAACCTGCCATCCTTATTCCTTCCGGAAAAGAATATCTTGCTGATTTTTCCAGTAATCAGACGGATTCTCAGGCTTTCCCCTTTACTATATGGGCCAAGGCCATGCGGGAGGTTATGAGCGAAAACCAGGAACAGCTTATGACCAATGCCCCCAGCGCCGGAATCCCGGAACTGCGGCAAAGTATTGCGGACCACCTTCGGGCTTTTCGGGGAATGGAGGTAAGTCCGGAACAGATTGTGGTAGGGGCCGGTACGGAATATCTCTATAGTTTGCTGATTCAGCTTCTGGGTGCGAACATCACCTATGGTTTGGAGAATCCGGGATACCATAAGATTGCTCATATCTTTGAAAGGACAAAGGTTCCTTTTTGTTATGTAGATATGGATAAGGAAGGGGTATCCATACAGGACCTGGAGGAGAGACAGGTGGATGTGCTCCACATCTCCCCCTCCCATCATTTTCCCACAGGGATCGTCACACCCATCCGCCGCAGATATGAGTTGTTAAGATGGGCTTCCGAAAAGAAGGACAGGATCATCATTGAAGATGATTATGACAGTGAGCTTAGGTTAAGCGGAAAACCCATCCCCACCTTGCAGAGTATCGATGTGTCCGATCAGGTGATCTATATGAATACCTTCACTAAGACCCTCTGTTCCACGGTACGTATCAGCTATATGGTTTTGCCGGGGGTTCTGGCTTCCCGTTTTCACGAGACCCTGGGGTTCTATTCCTGCACTGTCTCCAATTTTGAACAGTATACCCTGGCGAAATTCATCGCCAACGGAAGTTTCGAGAAACATTTAAACCGGCTCCGCATCTTTTACCAGAACAAGAGGGATCGGATTCTGGAAACTTTCCGACAGGAACCTTTGAGGGATCGGATCATCATCACCGAGAAGGATGCAGGTGTACATTTTCTTATGAAAATGAAAAGCCCCTGCGGGGAGGAAGAAATCGTGGAAAGTGCTCTGGAACATGGCATTAAGCTTGTACCTATATCACGCTATTATATCGGAAAAGAAAACCGGTTCGAGAATACATTTGTCATGAATTACTCATCTGTCAAACTGGACCGGATTGAGGAGATTGCCTCCCATCTATATGAGGCTTTGATATGAGATGATAAATAAGAAATCACGGAGGATTGATCATGAATCATAGAGTCAGAGACGTGTTGCAGGAAGTGAATCAGGTTATTATCGGTAAGGAAAGCGTCACCAGAAAGGTGCTTATGGCTTTTTTGTCGGATGGGCATGTGTTATTGCAGGATGTCCCGGGGGTGGGAAAGACCACCATGGCACTTGCTTTTTCAAAAGCTCTGGGACTGGACTACCGGAGGATCCAGTTCACGCCGGATGTGATGCCCTCCGATGTGATGGGCTACTATTATTATGACAGGGAATCAGGCACATTTGCCTATCGTCCCGGCGCTGTGATGACCCAGGTTTTACTGGCGGATGAGCTGAACCGTACCTCCAGCAGGACCCAGTCTGCCCTCCTGGAGGCCATGGAGGAGAAACAGGTCACTGTGGATGGCTATACCTATGATCTGCCGGATCCCTTCTTCGTGATTGCTACCCAGAACCCCACCGGTTCTGCGGGAACCCAGACTCTTCCTCAATCCCAGCTGGACCGGTTTATGGTCATGCTGTCCATGGGGTATCCGGACCTGAAAGAAGAAATTCATCTGATGCAGGACCGTGGATTTGCGAATCCTCTGGATTCGGTGAAAAGGGTCCTCATGGAGGAAGAAATAAAGACGATCAAAGAGGAGATTACCGGCACGGAAGTTTCGCCCCTGATCTATCAATATATCGCTATGCTGGCAGCGGCCAGCAGAGACCATGATCAGGTGGAAGTAGGTGTGAGTCCCAGGGGATCCCTGGCTCTTTGCAAGATGGCCAAGGCAGGGGCTTATCTGTCCGGAAGGGATTATGTTATTCCGGAGGATGTACAAATGGTCATCCGGGAAGTGTTCGGGCACCGGATTATCCTGAAGGCAAGAGCCCGCCTCCAGGAAGGCGCGGTAGAAAACATCATGAAGGAAATCCTGGCATCTGTTAAGGTTCCGGATCTGAGAACACGAAAATGAGGGGACCAATGAGAGAAAATATCCGTAATATCCTGCTTTTATTTGTGGCAGGTTTTGCTCTGTCCAGCTATCTGGGGATAGAGATCTTCATTTATTATATCCTCTTTTGCGGAATCACTTTGTGCATTTCTTTCCTATATTATAGGTGCCTGCCGGAAACCCTTCCCTGTGCCTTTGAACTGCCGGGCACCTGTCGTAAAGGCGACAAGGTGACCGGGTATCTTTACGTGGTTCAGGAAGGCCGGATTCCTCTGTTCCACGGGGAGGCCAGGATTCGCATCTCCAGGCTGTACGATGAAGAGAAGGAAGAAATCATCCTTCCCATAAAACTGATGGTAGGGGAGGAAGGGGTTGCTGTCTTCGACGTGAGGACTCCTTACCTGGGGATGATGGAGTTTGATCTCTTAGAGGCCTCCATCTATGGCCTGTTTGGAATCGGAAAGAAGACCATATTGTCATCCGTGAAGAAAAGCCTGATGGTACTGCCGGACACCCGGGTGATGACAGTGGAGTTCCCTTCATTGCAGGATCTGGATCCGGAGGGCGAGAAAATAATGGAAGCGCATGCCGGATTTGACCCCGGTTTATACCAGGGTATCCGTCCCTATCGTGATGGGGATTCCATGAAACATATCCATTGGAAACTGACGGAGAAGAGTGGAGAGATTATGGTGAGAGAACTGGGTCTGCCTATGGGAAGAACCCCCAGATTATTCCTGGATACCGGACTTCCCGATCTTGATATCGATCGGATTGACACTCTGATGGAGGATTATTTTTCCTGCTTTCTGACCCTTCAGAATCAGGGGATCCCCCATATCCTTTGCTGGAAGAACGGGGGAGTGGAAGCACAGGAGTACCGGGTTGACCGGGAAACCATGTTGGAAGAATTGCTGGATCCTCTTTTTCATATCTTATTCCGGGTTGATACGGAAGAAAAAAAGGATACTTACATATATTATATGAGTTACAACGAAAAAGATGTCTACGGTCTGTACTCCGTGGACGGAGAGGATTACCTGGACAGGGTCCGGAATCCTCTGCAAGGAAGGTTGTGGAATGAAGTTAGTTAAGCCAACAAGGAAAGGCTCAGGAAAAAGAAATTCACCGGGGAATCTCCTTGTAACCATACGGAAAGGGAAAACAGACCGGATGGATCAGGGGAGATATTTTTTGATCCTGTGGTTGGGGACTGTCATACTGACCGGATGGCTGGGGTCCCTGGGAGGCCTGGAATATGGGAAAACAGTCTGCTTTGGCGTTCTATTCCTAATTGCAGCTTTTCTGGAGTTTCTGCTTCCGGAACTTCCGGTTTTTAATCAAATTATATATAAGAAGATACTTTATCTTGTAATGGGGTTATGTCCCCTGGCTGCCTTTTTCCTTCCCCCGGTCAGGGAGGGAGCCCTGGGACTCTGCCATGATGCTTCGATTCGTCTGGCCCAGAAGGGAATTCATTTCTTATTATCGGGGAGCAGACAGGTTCCTCTGTCTGAAAAGACCTTGGCTTACTTCTTTTTCTCCCTGTGGATCCTGCTTTTTGTGAAGCTTTTCATCCTGGGCAGGAAGATACCTTTTTCCCTTCTGTTTTTACTTCTGCCCCTTATGTTGCTGGCAGAGATGAGGGTCGGGAGCGGAGAAGGAGCTATCTGGCTGATCCTCAGTCTGTTCTGGTATCTGCTGGTGTACATATATTCCCTGGAGGGGGCCATTCTGCTAGCCTTGCCTCTCATCATTCTCACCATCATAACATTCCTGGCATCCGGTCTGTCATCAGAGGAAGGCTGGAGAAAGGCCTGGACTGATTTCCGCTATGGACAGGCCAGGGCTGTCTTGCCGGAAGGGCACCTCGAAAAAGCCGGTTCCATAAACCGAAACCGGGACCTGGCCCTGATCATCGAGGGAGATTCTGTGGACACCTATTATCTGAAGGGATATGTGGGAACCGTTTACAGGGATAATGCCTGGGTGGCCGACGACCAGACTTTGCGGGATCTGGAGGCAGGCATCCTGGGTGGAGGGGAGAAGGAATTTCTAAGCTGGCTTCACGAGAAAAATGATTCCGGTTGGAATGCCTTATCTGACCAGGCAGGAACCGGCAACAGCCGCAGGCTGCGCATCCGCAATGTTCACGCCAGCAGGAAATACCTCTATCTGCCCTACGAATTGACCACAAGACCGGAACAGATGGCAAGCTATCATCTGGGTGTTTATACCACTGGGGAATCGATTCTGGCCAGGGGCCTGCTGGGTCGTAGAAGATACGAGGTCGAGACGGAACAATGCCTGGCAGGGAACATGAAATCCCATTCCGGGCAGGATGCAGATTCGTCTCATTATTATAAGGCTTACGAAGAGTATGTGAACCGGACCTGTCTGACTCTTCCCATAGATGTCAAGGAAGATCTGAGACGAAAGCTGGGGGGGAAGAGCACGGAGGGAGTGGAGGACCCCCTCTCCGTCTTAAAGAAGATCAGGAAATGGATCGGTGAGAATGTGTCTTATGATGAAAATCCCGGGGTCGTGGGTCAGGATCAGGATTTTGTCAGATGGTTTCTGGACGAGAATCCCCGGGGATATGATGTCCAATATGCCACCATTGCTGTCATGCTCTTTCGATATTATGGGATACCCTCCCGATATGTGGAGGGTTATCTGACCGACCATAAAAAAGAATTGACCCAGGAAGATGCCCACGCCTGGCCGGAGATTTATCTGACGGACTATGGCTGGATTCCTGTGGAGGTGATGGAAGAATACCAGGATAAGATGCCTTCTTACCTGGAAACCATAAAAGAAGATACAATCATGGAAGATGGGGGAGAGGAATACACTAAGAAGGAAGAGAAGACAGAGACGGTGCCATCCGAAACCACCCAGACCAGTCCGGAAGAAATGAAGGGTTCATCGGATGAGAGAAAGGATAGCGGTTCCGGGTCCGGGACGGAATCACAGGTCGTGGATACCGGACCTGTCAGAAAGCTGCTGGCAGCAGCAGGAGTAATATTGCTTCTTTTCATCTTAATGATCATCCTCCGATTCAGGGCCTGGCGTGCTCACCGGGCAGTCACCCGCAGTATTCATCCGGATAAGTGCGTGATTGGCTGGTACCGGTACTGTATGATCCTTCTTTATGAACTTGAGGAAAACCGGGAGGAGAAAAAGAGGATGGAAGAGGACAACCGTCTGACCACCTGGGAGAGACGATGGATTCACCGACACCCCTCCGTGGACCGAAGACTTCTCCGCCAGGCCGGATTGTTACGGCAGAAGGCCATCTACCGTGAACAGGGAATCGACTGGAAGGAAGCAAACAAGGTCGTGCCCTTCTTTGAAGAAGAGGCCCGTTCCTTGTATGAGCAATTGGGAGTCTCCGGTAAGCTCAGGATTAAATTCGGAATCATGCCCCCTTATATAAGGAAGAATCTAAATTGAACTTCCGAGGCTGCCACAGGTATTCTTGCCAGAACCGAGGGACCTGTGTTAGTATAAAACGCATATAGAAAAAAGGAGTTTACAATATGTGGCTTGCAGATAAATGGAAAGAATATGAAGTGATTGACTGTTCTTCCGGAGAGAAACTGGAAAGGTGGGGAAAATATATTTTGCTTCGCCCGGATCCCCAGGTAATCTGGCAGACAGAGAAAAAGGATTCCCGCTGGAGAAGATTAAACGCACATTATCACAGAAGTAACCGGGGAGGCGGTGAGTGGGAATTCTTCGACCTTCCCAATCAATGGGATATTCATTACAGAGATTTGACATTCCGCCTGAAACCTTTCAGCTTTAAACATACGGGACTCTTTCCCGAACAGGCTGTAAACTGGGACTGGTTTTCCCGGAAGATCAAGGAAGCCGGACGGCCCGTCAAGGTTCTGAACCTCTTCGCTTACACAGGGGGAGCCAGCCTGGCGGCTGCGGCTGCCGGAGCCAGTGTGACTCACGTGGATGCCTCCAAGGGTATGGTGACCTGGGCCAAGGAGAATGCGCAGGTTTCCGGTCTGGGTGACAGACCGATCCGCTGGCTGGTGGATGACTGTGTGAAATTTGTGGAGCGGGAGATTCGCAGGGGCAATCATTATGATGGAATCATCATGGATCCTCCTTCTTATGGAAGAGGACCGAAAGGGGAGATCTGGAAGATCGAGGATAAGATCTTTCCGTTGGTAGAGTTATGTGAAAAACTGCTTAGTAAAGATCCCCTGTTCTTCCTGATCAATTCATACACCACAGGCCTGCAGCCTGCAGTCCTCGCCTATATGCTGGGCACGGCTATCGAGAAGAAACACGGTGGGAAAACCGAAGCCGGAGAGATCGGTCTGCCGGTATCCGTGAACGGGCTGGTCCTTCCCTGTGGCGCATCCGGGAGATGGGAGAGATAAATGAAGACAAAAAAAGTGGCATTTTACGGATTATTCCTCGCCCTGGCTCTGGTGGCAAGCTACCTGGAACGGTTGATTCCCATTAATCTTGGAATCCCCGGAGTCAAGATGGGTCTGGCCAATATCGTGACCATGGTCATGCTTTACTGTGTGGGATGGAAGGCAGCAGTCCTGATCAGCCTGGTCAGGATTCTCCTGTCCGGAATCCTTTTCGGAAGTGGTTTCGCCATGGTATACAGTGCGGCAGGAGCTGCTCTGAGCATTCTGGTCATGATCCTTCTTAAGAAGACAGATTTCTTCGGGTGTCTGGGAGTCAGCGTGGCGGGAGGAGTCTTTCATAATGTAGGACAGATCCTGGTGGCTATCGCCGTACTGGAGACCACATCCCTGGGCTACTATCTGCCGGTCCTGATCATCTCGGGCCTTGCTGCAGGAATCCTGGTAGGTATCTTAAGCGGCTGGCTGATCAAAAGATTAGATCCGGTGATAAAACAGGAATTTGGTGATATGGATTAAAAGAGGGAGCATACGCTCCCTTTTTTAATAAAAACCTTGCTTTTCCCCAAATATTCCTGTATAGTAAGACTTACACCAGGTTTTTCAACATGCCCGTGCGTATCATTAAACGGATATTTAATCGGGTTTGGCAAGAAAATTTCATTCTTTGAAAAAAACTTCTTGCAATAGCCGGAAATTCATGTATAATAATACATGTTGTGTGACATGATAGCGAAGAAGCGTGAGGTTGCTGCCCGTAAGTGGCAGGTTTTTCCGTGGAGCGAATGTCAAGTTAGAAAACTGGCGACAAGTCACTGTGCAGACATACAATCTAACTTATTTTGAGCAGATAAGTAGAGACGCAGTGTGGGATCCTACAGGATACACACGGAGGAGTGTACAGTCACCGCTTGTCGTACTGGTATTAAGTGCGAAAAGGAGGCGACTTTTTTTATGGCAAGTCAAATTATGAGAATCACTTTGAAAGCGTATGATCATCAATTAATTGATGCTGCAGCTAAGAGCATCATCGAAACTGTAAAGAAAACTGGATCTAAGGTGAGCGGCCCTGTTCCGATGCCCACTAAGAAAGAAGTAGTTACTATCTTAAGAGCAGTTCACAAATACAAAGATTCCAGAGAGCAGTTCGAGCAGAGAACCCACAAGAGATTAATTGATATTCTGACTCCCACTCAGAAGACAGTTGACGCTTTATCAAGACTTGATATGCCGGCAGGTGTCTACATCGACATCAAGATGAAAACAAAATAATTCGAAAAGCTGAAGATATTTTCGAAAAGTAATGTCCTATGGCTCCTATGATTGCCAATGCTCAGGGTAATCCGCTGTGGACTAGTATGATTACTGAGGTTAACGAAGTAATCCGCTGTAGAAAAAACCAGGAGGAAAAAAGAAATGAAGAAAGCTATTTTAGCAACAAAAATCGGTATGACTCAGATCTTCACAGAAGACGGATCATTAATCCCGGTTACCGTATTAGAGGCTGGTCCTTGTGTGGTAACACAGGTTAAGACCGTGGAGAACGATGGTTACAGTGCTGTTCAGGTTGGCTTCAAGGATATGAGAGAAAAATTATCCACCAAACCTATGAAGGGACACTTTGAAAAAGCAGGAACATCCATCAAGAGATTTGTTAGAGAATTTAAGTTGGACGATGCTGAAAGCTACACATTAGGTCAGGAAATCACCTGTGACGTATTCGAAGCCGGTGATAAGATTGATGTGACTGCCATCTCAAAGGGTAAAGGTTTCCAGGGCGCCATCAAGCGTCATGGCCAGCACACAGGTCCTAAGACACACGGTTCCAAATACCATCGTCACGCAGGTTCCAACGGTATGGCTTCCGATCCCGCAAGGGTTATGAAGGGTAAGAAGATGCCCGGCCATATGGGAAATGTACAGGTAACGATCCAGAATCTTGAAGTCGTTAGAATAGATAAAGAGAACAATGTTATTTTAGTGAAAGGTTCCGTTCCGGGCCCGAAGAAATCTTTAGTAACATTAAAGACATCAGTTAAGGCTTAAGGCTGTTAAGGAAGGAGGACTTAATAATGGCATCAGTAGCTGTTTATAATATGGAAGGTGCTCAGGTTGGCACAATCGAATTAAGCGATTCTATCTTTGCAGTGCCTGTTAACGAACATTTGATCCATCAGGCTGTTGTAGCACAGCTTGCAAATAAACGTCAGGGAACACAGAAGGCTAAGACCCGCGCTGAAGTGAGCGGTGGTGGAAAGAAGCCTTGGAGACAGAAAGGAACCGGTCATGCAAGACAGGGTTCAACCCGCGCTCCACAGTTTACAGGCGGCGGAGTTGTATTTGCTCCTACACCGAGAGATTACTCCGTGAAAGTAAATAAGAAAGAAAAACGTGCTGCATTGAAATCTGCACTTACTGCAAAAGTAAATGAAAATAAATTCATCGTTCTGGACGAGTTAAAACTCGAAGAGATCAAGACAAAGGCTGTCAAGGCTGTTCTTGATAACCTGAAAGTTGAAAAAGCACTCATCGTTACAAAAGATGTTGACAATGTAGTCGTGAAATCAGCGAACAACTTACCGAAGGTAAAAACCGCAGCTACACAGACAATCAACGTGTATGACATTCTTAAGTATGATACGATGATCGTCACAAAAGAAGCTGTTGCAACGATTGAGGAGGTATACGCATAATGGCAGATTTAAAATATTATGACGTCATTTTAAGACCAGTCGTTACAGAGAAAAGTATGACTGCTATGGCAGAAAAGAAATATACATTTTATGTAAATCCCGATGCAACAAAATCTCAGATCAAAGAAGCGGTTGAGAAGATGTTCGAAGGAACAAAGGTTGCCAGAGTCAACACCATGAATCTGGACGGCAAGAAAAAACGCCGTGGCATGGTTTACGGAAGAACGGCTCAGAAGAAGAAAGCCATCGTTCAGTTGACAGAGGAAAGCGCAGACATCCAGATTTTTGAAGGTCTGTAAGAATCAGAAATAGATTGACTTATACGCATAAAAGCGTGACATTAAATATTCGGAAACGAAAGGAGTAAAGGTAATGGGAATTAAAACATATAATCCATATACACCTTCCAGAAGACATATGACTGGCTCCGACTTCTCAGAGATCACAAAATCCACACCTGAAAAGTCTTTAACATATTCTTTAAAGAAGAATTCCGGTCGTAACAACCAGGGTAAAATCACAGTGAGACATCGCGGCGGCGGTGTTCGCAGAAAATACAGAATGATCGACTTCAAGAGAACAAAAGACGGCATCCCGGCTAAGGTAGTTGCCATCGAGTACGATCCGAACAGAACAGCAAATATCGCTCTGATCTGCTACGCAGACGGTGTGAAATCTTATATCGTTGCCCCCAACAAGCTGACAGTCGGCATGACCGTTATGAACGGACCTGAGGCTGATGTTCAGGTAGGTAACTGCTTACCGCTTGCCAACATCCCGGTAGGTACCGAGGTACATAACGTGGAGCTCTATGCAGGAAGAGGAGCCCAGCTGGTTCGTTCCGCAGGTAACTCCGCTCAGCTTCTGGCTAAAGAAGGCAAATATGCAACATTAAGACTTCCATCCGGCGAGATGAGAATGGTTCCCATCAACTGCCGTGCTACCATCGGCCAGGTTGGTAACATCGATCACAACCTGATCAACATCGGTAAGGCAGGACGTAAACGTCACATGGGTATCCGTCCGACCGTTCGCGGTTCCGTTATGAATCCTAACGACCATCCACATGGTGGTGGTGAAGGTAAGGCTCCAGTTGGCCGTCCAGGACCAAGCACACCTTGGGGCAAACCGGCACTCGGCTTGAAGACCAGAAAGAAAAACAAACAGTCTAACAAGTTAATCGTTAGAACAAGAGACGGAAAGAACGTAAAATAATAAGGAGGGACACACATGGCTCGTTCACTGAAAAAAGGACCATTTGCTGATAAGAGTTTATTAAAAAAAGTTGATGCTATGAATAAGTCCGGCGACAAGAGTGTTGTTAAAACATGGTCACGCCGCTCCACGATCTTCCCTGATTTTGTGGGTCATACCTTTGCAGTACATGACGGAAGACGTCACGTACCGGTATATGTTACCGAGGATATGGTTGGACATAAGTTAGGAGAATTCGTGGCTACCAGAACCTACAGAGGACATGGTAAGGACGAGAAGAAATCCAAGGTTAGGTAATTAAGATACAAAAAGGAGGCTTTATTCATGGCTAAAGGACATAGATCTCAGATTAAAAGAGAGAGAAATGCGAATAAAGATGCTAGACCATCTGCAAAACTTTCCTACGCAGGCGTGTCTGTTACAAAAGCCTGTTTCGTACTTGATGCCATCAGAGGCAAAGACGTTACAACAGCTTTAGGAATATTAGAGTACAATCCAAGATATGCTTCTTCCCTTATTAAGAAGTTACTGGAATCTGCCATCGCAAACGCAGAGAACAATAACGGGATGAGCAAGGAAAACCTTTATGTGGCAGAGTGCTATGCAAACAAAGGACCTACAATGAAACGAATCAGAGCAAGAGCACAGGGCAGAGCTTACAGAATCGAGAAGAGACAGTGCCACATCACAGTTGTTCTGGATGAAAGATAAGGAGGTTCAAGATGGGACAGAAAGTTAATCCTCATGGTCTGAGAGTTGGAATCATCAAGGATTGGGATTCCAGATGGTATGCTGAAAAAGATTTCGCAGACAACCTTGTGGAAGACGATAAAATCAGAAAATATATCAAAAAGAAATTATACTCTGCTGGTATCTCCAGAACAGAGATCGAGAGAGCTTCTGACCGTGTGAAGGTTATCGTTCACACTGCAAAGCCCGGTATCGTGATCGGACGTCAGGGTTCCTCCATCGAGGCTTTAAAGAAAGAACTCGAGAAGCTTACAACAAAGAAACTTATCATTGAAGTTAAAGAAGTTAAAAGATTCGAAGTGGATAAAGACGCTCAGCTTGTTGCTGAAAATATCGCCCAGCAGCTTGAGAACCGTATCTCTTTCCGTCGTGCAATGAAATCCTGCATGCAGAGAACCATGAGAAACGGCGCACTCGGAATTAAAACTTCCGTATCCGGACGTCTTGGCGGCGCTGATATGGCCCGTACCGAATTCTACAGTGAGGGAACAATTCCTCTTCAGACACTTCGTGCAGATATCGACTACGGTTTTGCCGAGGCTGATACCACTTATGGTAAAGTAGGTGTCAAGGTTTGGATCTACCATGGTGAAGTACTTCCTACAAAGGAAACCAAGGAAGGGAGCGATAAATAATGTTAATGCCAAAAAGAGTTAAACGCCGCAAACAGTTCCGTGGTTCCATGGCTGGTAAGGCTACAAGAGGTAATAAAATTACTTATGGTGAATATGGTTTGGTTGCTGTGGATCCTTGCTGGATCAAATCCAACCAGATTGAGGCTGCCCGTGTTGCTATGACTCGTTATATGAAACGTGGTGGTAAAGTATGGATCAAGATCTTCCCGGACAAACCGGTTACAGCTAAGCCGGCTGAAACACGTATGGGTTCCGGTAAAGGATCTCTTGAGTATTGGGTAGCAGTAGTAAAACCAGGCCGTGTTATGTTTGAGGTTGCCGGAGTTTCCGAAGAGGTTGCCAAGGAAGCACTTCGTCTTGCAATGCACAAACTGCCTGTAAGATGTAAAATCGTGTCTCGTGCAGATTTAGAAGGCGGTGATAACAGTGAAAAGAACTAAGTATGTAGAAGATTTAAGAACAAAATCCGTCGCAGAACTTAATGATGAATTAGTAGCTGCTAAGAAGGAATTATTTAATTTAAGATTCCAGAACGCAACAAATCAGTTAGATAACACCAGCAGGATCAAAGAAGTCAGAAGAAACATTGCCAGAATTCAGGGCATCATCGCTGAGAAGAGTGCTGAGTAATCGGGAAGGAGGAATTTGTTGTGGAAAGAAACCTTAGAAAGACTCGTGTAGGTCTCGTTACAAGCGATAAGATGGACAAGACTATCGTGGTTAGCGTTACGGATAATGTAAAACATCCTTTATACGGCAAGATCGTAAAAAGAACATATAAATTAAAAGCACATGATGAAGAGAATCAGTGCAAGATCGGTGACAGAGTAAGAGTTATGGAGACAAGACCTTTATCCAAAGATAAGAGATGGAGACTTGTGGACATTATTGAGAGAGCAAAATAATTAGCACGGAAGGAGATAAGATCATGATCCAACAAGAATCAAGACTTAGAGTTGCTGATAATACTGGAGCAAAAGAACTTCTTTGTATCCGTGT
>CAMNGO010000029.1 GCA_946538445.1 uncultured Lachnospiraceae bacterium | reverse complement strand
TATCGTTGGATGCGCCTATCTCATGGAGAAACTGAGGGTTGACCAGATAGTATTCTCGCCTATTGTGACCGGATTTGGGAAAGTGAGATGCGCTCATGGAATCCTTCCGGTGCCTGCTCCTGCCACCGCTTTACTCCTTGAGAATGTACCTTCTCTGGCAGGACAGGAAGAAGGGGAGCTGGCTACACCTACGGGAGTAGCCCTGGCGATCCATTATGCGGAACGCTTTGAACAAAGACCTATGATGAATATCCGCAAGATCGGATATGGTATGGGCTCAAAAGAGTTTAAAACCGCCAACTGTGTGAGGGTATTCCTGGGGGATACACTGTAAGATGGGAATAAAAAAGAAGATATCAGCCATGTCTGTGGTGTGCTGACATCTTCTTTTTTGATGGGCAAACTGATTATTTCAGGAAGCCGTTTATGATCTGTTCTTCTGCTTCTTGCTCCGTAAGACCCAGGGTCATCAGTTTGATGAGCTGGTCCCCGGCGATCTTTCCGATGGCTGCTTCATGTACCAGAGCAGCATCCACATCATTTGCTTCCAGTCCCGGTACAGCAAGGATTCTGCCATGATCCATGATGATGGAATCACACTCCGTATGTCCGGAACAGGGAGCATTACCATTTAATACCGCATCGAATTTCTGGTAGGAATCATCCCTGGCCACAGATCTGGAAACCACATCTGCTGTTGCACCGGCACCGTTCAGATTCACCACATATTTGCTGATGGCTCTCTGGGAACCGTGGGTCATAAGACGCTCCCTTACGGTGAGTTTCGCTCCGGCTGCCAGCTCTGCAGTGGTCACACGGTCTGTGTCATCCACACCTTTGATCTGCACCATCTCAAGTTCAGCAACGCTGCCTTCTTCCAGATAGAGTTCGGTTCCCGGATTCAGAATCCGCTTGCCGGTTCCGTCCCCCGAACCATAATGCTTCTCCACATATTTCATCTTTGCATTTTTGCCGACATAAAAACGATGGATTCCATCATGCTCGGAATCCTGGGGGCCGCAGTTATCGATACCGCATCCGGCTACGATAAACACATCGGAACCCTCCCCGATATAAAAGTCATTATATACCACTTCTTTTAGACCGGTTTTGGTCATGACAACGGGGATATGAACACTTTCGTTTTTTGTCCCGGGTTTGATATGGATCTCAAGCCCGTCTCCCCCTTCTCTGGGAATGATTTCTATATTTGCGCTGGAGGCTCTTCCGATGGATTCGCTGTTGGAGCGGATATTAAAAGCCCCTTCCGGAACTTTATGAAGCCCGGCTACTTCCGATAATAATCTCTTCTGAATCTCGTCCAGTTTAATCATTTCGTCTCTCCTTCCTCATCCTTGAATTTGGCACATTTTGCAGTGTAGGATGCCGTGCCGATCAGATCAGGCAGAACCTCATCCCTGCTGCCTTCTTCTGTCACTTGACCGTCCTTTATCACGATTACCTGGTCTGCGATATTCAGGATCCGCTCCTGATGGGAGATGATAAGGATGGAACTGTCTTTGATGTTGTCGCGCATTCCTTTAAACACGTCGATCAGATTATTGAAACTCCACAGATCGATGCCGGCCTCCGGTTCATCAAAAATGGATATCTGTGATTCCTTTGCCAGAACGGTAGCGATCTCGATACGCTTCAGCTCGCCGCCGGAGAGACTGTTATTTACCTCCCTGTCGATATAATCCCTGGCACATAATCCCACGGCTGACAGGTATTCACAGGCGTTGGCGGCCGGGATATTTTTTCCTCTTGCCAGACGGATCAGATCCAGTACCTGGATCCCTTTAAAACGGACCGGCTGCTGGAAAGCGAAACCGATTCCCATTTTTGCGCGCTCTGTGATGGACATGTCCGTGATGTCAGTTCCGTTGAAGAAGATCTGACCGGAATCCGGTTTCTCGATTCCTGCGATCAGTCTTGCAAGGGTGGATTTTCCGCCGCCGTTGGGACCGGTGATAACCACCAGCTTTCCGTCGGGAATGGTCAGGCTGATGTCACGTATGATTTCTTTGTTCATTCCATCGGAATCCACTCCGAATGATATATTCTTTAATTCAAGCATCGCTTTGAGTGCTCCTTTCTCATGATATGTCCAAGTATTATAACATATTTTTATCATTTGTGTCATAATTTCTGCATTAAAGTGGAGGAAAAAGAAATTAATATTTTGCTTGACAAATCTGTAATCTTTTATTATTATAGTCATTGTCAGTTGTGGTCCGTTGGTCAAGCGGTTAAGACGCCGCCCTCTCACGGCGGAAACAGGGGTTCGATTCCCCTACGGACTATTAACGGTTACCGGAGATTATTATCTCCGGTTTTTTTTGCTGTACAGGGATTTCATTTCCTATACATTTATTTCTTACGGAAATCTTAAAATCATGAATTACGGTCAAAATGACATATTTCATGTTTTATTTTTAAAGAGAAAGATGGTAAAATATGAATCAGGAAATACATGTGTGAAGGAGTTATCTACTCAAAAGGAGGTATACAGATGGGTATTTTTGAAAAGATAAAAAATAATCTTACTGAGACAGGGAAATTTGCATCGGAGAAAGCTAAGATTGCCAAGGATCTCTTTGTAGCCAAAGAGCAGATTCGTGCTAAGAAGAAAGAAATCCGCACTCTGACCTACAAGATCGGGCAGACCTACCTGGATCTTCACGGTGAGGATTATGAGGAGGATTTTGGAGCTTATATCCGTGGCATAGAGGAAGCAAAAGCTGAGATGGAAGCAAAGGAAGGCGAGATTGCCCGGCTGAAAGAACAGGCTAAGTCCACTGATCTGGACGATGATGAACTGGCAGATTTCCTGGATGAGGAAGACTTCCCGGAAGGCAAGATTGCAGAAGATGATGATGTAGAAGAAGCAGATGATACCCCGGAGGCTGAGTTCAATCAGGCTGAAGAAGCTGTGCAGGCTGCTGCAGATGAAGTTGCGGAGGAAGAGGAAGCTCTGGAAGAGGATGTTGAAGAAGCTGAGGAGGATGCAGAAGAGTAAGCTGCAGATCTGATCATTTTAATCCCACAAGAATCAATATAGTAAGAGAAAGAGGCTGTTGTGTGAAGGTATGGACCGGATTCACAACAGCCTTATCATTTCCACTTGAAAATTGAGATGGGTTCACCTATAATAGTAAGTTGCCAAACCATGCGAACAAGTTATATTTAGAAGAAATCATTGAGATAGATATGGGAGACGTAAATGGAAGATCAGAGAGGATGGAATGATATCCTGAAGAATGCTCCGGATAAAGAACCGGACCGACAGAGATATTTTATGATAAAATGCCGGGAATTGATTGAACGAAGGAAGAGGGAGATCGGAAGGGATCTCACTTTCTATGATCAGACGTTCGGCTGTCAGATGAATTTCAAGGATTCCGAGAAATTAAACGGCATCCTGGAGGAGATCGGCTATGTGAAAGCCGACTCGGAAGAAGCGGATTTTGTCTACTACAATACATGCACCGTGCGGGAAAACGCCAATATCCGTGTTTACGGCAGACTGGGGACCCTGAAGACTTTCAAGAAGAAGAACCCGGAGATGATCATCGCCATGTGCGGCTGTATGATGCAGGAGCCGGAAGAAGTGGAGAAAGTGAGAAACACCTTCCGCTTTGTGGATGTGGTTTTCGGAACCCACAATATATACAAACTCGCCGAATTGCTCTATCAGGCTTTATATACCAGAAAGAGAGTATTTGATATCTGGGAGAAAGCGGAGGATATCATTGAAGACCTGCCCAGTGACCGGAAGATCAGCTTTAAGGCAGGTGTGAACATTATGTTCGGCTGCGATAATTTCTGCAGCTATTGTATCGTACCTTATGTGAGAGGCAGAGAGAGGAGCAGAAGACCTGAGGATATCCTGTCGGAAGTCAGGAAGCTTGCTGCTGAGGGTGTGAAGGAAATCATGCTGCTTGGACAGAACGTGAATTCCTACGGGAAGAAATTCCGGGAACCGGTCTCTTTTGCCCAGCTTCTTAAGATGGTGGAGAAGGTGGACGGGATTGAGAGGATCCGCTTCATGACCTCTCATCCTAAGGACCTGTCAGATGAACTGATTCAGGTGATGGCAGAGTCCGGGAAGATATGCAGACATCTCCATCTGCCGGTGCAGTCCGGAAGCGACCGGATCCTGCAGAAAATGAACAGACATTACACCAAAGATCAGTACCTGACTCTTGTGGAGAAGCTGCGCCAGGCCATACCTGATCTTTCGCTGACTACGGATATCATCGTCGGATTTCCCGGAGAGACAGAGGAAGATATCCAGGAGACGATCGATGTGGTGAGAAAAGCCCGTTATGACAGTGCTTTCACCTTTATCTATTCCAAACGCTCCGGAACTCCTGCTGCCAGAATGGAAGAGAGCAACTCGGATGAGGTCATTCATGAACGCTTTGACCGGGTACTTCAGGAAGTGAACCGGGTTGCCAGGGAACAGAATGAAAGGATGCAAGGGGAGACAGGTTATGTCCTGGTGGAAAGTATCGACGAGAAGGACGAGACTATGGTCACCGGCAGACTCTCCAACAACAATGTGGTTCATTTTAAAGGAGATGCATCCCTGATCGGCCGTATTGTGCCGGTTGTATTGGAAGAAGCCAAAGGCTTTTATTACATTGGGAGGTTAAAGGATGCCTAAAGTTACTCCAATGTTGCAACAGTATCTGGACATAAAAGAGAAGTATAAGGATTGTATCCTATTCTACAGGGTGGGGGATTTCTATGAGATGTTCTTTGACGATGCCTTAAAGGCATCCAAAGTGCTGGAGATTACTCTCACGGGAAAGAGTTTCGGACAACCGGAGAGGGCTCCTATGTGCGGAGTCCCTTTTCATTCCTGCGATCCCTACATCAATAAACTGGTGGAAAATGGGTACCGTGTTGCTATCTGTGAGCAGGTGGAAGACCCCGCCATGGCCAAGGGGATTGTAAAGAGGGATGTAATCCGGGTGGTTACTCCCGGGACCAACGTGTCAGAGCAGAGTATGGAGGAGGGAAAAAACAATTATCTCATGTCCGTCTTTCTGCAGAATGACACCTTCGGGGTGGCGGTCTGTGATCTTTCTACCGGTGAATTCCGGACGACACAGCTGGAGTCCCAGGACGATGTTGTGGATGAGATCAACCGTTTTCAACCTTCCGAGATCATATACAATGATGCCTTCGGCATCTGTGGGATCGATTTTGATTTCATCTGTGATAAGACCGGTGTGGTCATGACACCCGTCACCAGTTATTATTTTGAAGAAGAACATTGCCGGCAGCTGCTTCTGGATCAGTACCGGCTCATGAGTCTTGAGGGGACCGGGGTGATGGAGTACCCCTTCGGGATGATCGCCAGCGGCGCTCTGCTTCAATATCTTAGGGAGACCCAGAAGAGTTCCCTGGACCACCTGCGTCAGCTGACACCCTATTCCACCACTTCTTACATGGTGCTTGACACGGCAGCCAGGAGGAATCTGGAACTATGCGAAACCCTCAGGGAGAAAAACAAGAGGGGAAGTCTGCTCTGGGTCCTGGATAAGACCAAGACAGCCATGGGAGCCAGGATGCTCCGCAAGATGGTGGAGCAGCCCTTGATCAAAAAGGCCGAGATCAATCAGCGCCTGGATGCCGTGGAGATGCTGGTGGAGAACGTGATGGCCAGGGAAGAGGTCCGGGAATACATGAACGGTATCTACGATCTGGAACGGCTTACCATGCGTATCAGTTTTCGCACGGCCAATCCCAGGGATCTCATTGCCTTTAAAAACTCTCTGCGCTACCTTCCTTATATTAAGGATATCCTTCAGCAGTTTAGCAAAGGGATCCTCCACAAACTGGGGGAAGACCTTGATACCCTGGAAGACCTCTGGCAGCTGGTGGACCAGGCTGTCGAGGAAGATCCGCCCCTCACCATAAAAGAAGGCGGAATCATCAAAGATCATTACAAAGAGGATATCGATTACCTGAAAAAAGCCAAGACGGAGGGAAAGACCTGGCTTGCCCAGCTGGAAGAAAGAGAGCGGGAGAAGACCGGGATCAAGAATCTCCGGGTGAAATTCAACAAAGTATTCGGTTACCATATAGAGGTAACCAATTCCTATAAAGAAATGGTGCCGGATTATTATATCCGCCGTCAGACATTGACCAATGCCGAGCGTTTTGTCACCGAGGAGCTTTCTGAGCTGGCTCACACAATCCTGGGGGCTGAGGATAAACTTCATACCCTGGAATACGAGACCTTTGTGGAGATCAGGGACCATCTGGCAGAGCAGATCAGCCGTATTCAGAAGACAGCCACGGTCATTTCCTGGCTGGATGCTTTTGCCTCTCTGGCGTTGGTGGCAGAACGGAATCAGTATGTAAGACCCGGTATCAATCAGCGGGGTGTCATCGACATCAAAGACGGAAGACATCCGGTGGTGGAACAGATGATGAAGGGCGAATTGTTTGTGGCCAACGACACCTATCTGGATCATAAGAAAAACCGGGTCAATATCATCACCGGCCCCAACATGGCAGGAAAATCCACCTATATGCGTCAGACAGCCCTGATCGTACTGATGGCTCAGATCGGGTCTTTTGTTCCGGCCAGGTCTGCGAATATCGGGCTGGTGGACCGCATATTCACCAGGGTGGGTGCCTCCGATGATCTGGCTTCCGGCCAGAGCACTTTTATGGTGGAGATGAACGAGGTAGCAAATATCCTCCGTCATGCCACCAGTGACAGCCTTCTGATTCTAGACGAAATTGGAAGGGGAACCAGTACCTACGACGGTCTATCCATTGCCTGGGCGGTGGTGGAATATATTGCCGGCAGTAATCTGAATGGAGCCAAGACTCTGTTTGCCACCCACTACCATGAACTTACAGAACTGGAAGGGAAACTGGCCGGTGTAAATAATTACTGTATCGCCGTGAAGGAGAAGGGAGATACCATCATCTTTCTTCGAAAGATCATCAAGGGCAGTGCCAGCCAGAGCTATGGAATTCAGGTAGCCCGACTGGCGGGAGTCCCGGATGCTGTCATCGAGCGGGCCAAAGAGATTGCCCGGGAACTGGAGCAGACAGATATCACTCAGAATATCAAGAAGATCGGAAAGAGAGAAAAAAATGTGGAGCCGGTTCAGCTGTCACTCTTTGACAGTATGAATATCCTCCCAGTGGAACAGGGAGAGAGTGAGGTGGAGCGGTCCCTGAAAGAGGCGGACCTCTCTAATATGACTCCGATCCAGGCTCTGAATTTTCTCTTTGAATTACAGAAGAAACTTTGAATTAAGATGAATCATAATCTAAGATAAATCGCAATCCACCTTAGAGAAAGGAGAATCCATGGCAGAGATAAAAGTGTTAGATCAGGATACCATCAATCAGATCGCCGCAGGTGAAGTGGTGGAGCGTCCTGCTTCCATCGTGAAAGAACTGGTGGAGAATTCCATCGATGCCAGGTCATCCGCCATTACCGTGGAGATCAAGGGGGGTGGAATCGACTTTATCCGCATTACGGACAACGGGTGCGGAATTGAAGAAAGCCAGGTCAGGACGGCATTTTTGAGTCATGCCACAAGCAAGATCGCATCCGCCCAGGACCTGGAAACCGTGGCTTCCCTGGGCTTTCGCGGTGAGGCTCTTTCCAGTATTGCCGCGGTCTCCAAAGTGGAAGTCATCACCAAGACTGATGAGGGAATCTCAGGAATCCGGTATGTGACAGAGGGGGGAGAAGAAATCAGCTATGAGGTGATCGGATGCCCGGAAGGGACCACTTTCCTGATCCGCAATCTTTTCTACAATACCCCGGCCAGACGGAAGTTCCTGAAATCGAAGATGACGGAAGCAGGTTATGTGGAAGCCTTTATTCAAAGACTGGCGATCAGTCACCCGGATATTTCCTTCAAATTTATCAGCGATAATAAAAACAAGATATCAACCTCCGGGAACGGAAACCTGAAAGACGTGATCTATCACATTTACGGCAGAGACATAGCCTTGAATCTCCTGGAGGTAAAGGATAAAGAAGAGGACATCGAGATCACGGGATTCATCGGGAAGCCGATTATCTGCAGGGGAAACCGGGCTTATGAAAACTATTTTGTCAATGGCAGGTACCTGAAAAACAACATCATCACCAAAGCCATAGAAGATGGATACAAAGGCCATTCTATGATACATAAATTCCCTTTTACTGCTTTGATGATCCACATGGATCCCCACAGCTTTGACGCCAATGTTCATCCTTCCAAGATGGAGATGCGGTTTCACAATGGAGAGCTTCTCTACTCTGTCATCTCCCGCGCCGTCAGAGAGAGCTTTGACAAAAAAGAACTGATTCCCAGGATGGGTATGGAGGGGAAAAAGGAATCCGGCAAAGATGCTGTAGCGCCAAATAGGCCGGAACCCTTCGAGTCAAAAAGAAAACAGATCGAAGAGCATTTCTCCCGGCTCTCCCAGGAGAAAATCAAATCCATTCAGGATGAGAAGAAACAGAAAAACGAAATAACACGGGAGGATACAGGAACTGTTCCGGAGAGACATGCCAGTCTGGCAGAGAAACTTCGTAAACTGAAACTGGAGGAAAAACCGGAGATCAAAGCGGATATAGACAGGCAGATGCCGGTCCTGAAAGAACCGGATCAATACGGCAAACAGATGAAACTGGAGGATATTCCTCTTTTTTCGGGGGACACGAAACCGGACTACCGTCTGATCGGGCAGGTATTCCGTACCTACTGGATGTTTGAATACGACGATAAACTCTTTTTTGTGGATCAGCATGCAGCCCATGAAAAGGTAATGTATGAGAGGATGAGAAAGAACCTGCAGGAGAAAAAGGTAAGTCAGCAGATCCTGGCGCCGCCTATCATTCTCAGTCTGAATCTCAGGGAACGGCAACGGCTGGAATCCTGCAGGGAAGCCTTCCGGGAACTGGGGTATTCTTTGGAGGATTTCGGGGGAGACGAGTACTGCATCCGTGCGGTTCCTGCCGATCTGATCGATCTGGATCCCCAGGACCTCTTTGTGGAACTGTTGGATAACATAGATGAAAACACGGGGAAGATGGATTTCAATGTCTTGACGGACAAGCTTGCCTCCATGGCCTGCAAAGCAGCAGTGAAAGGTAACATGAGACTTTCCTTCCAGGAGATGGAGGCTTTGATGGAGCAGCTTATGCAGTTGGAGAATCCCTATCAGTGTCCCCATGGCAGACCCACGATCATCTCCATGACGCAGAAGGAGCTGGAGAAGAAGTTCCACCGTATACAATAGGAGCCGGAATGCATATGATAAAGGAGATAAAACAGGACAGTAAAAAACCGTTAGTGATACTGACAGGACCCACTTCCGTGGGGAAAACCAGCCTGTCCATCCGCCTTGCCCGCGAAATCGGGGGAGAGATCATCAGTGCGGACTCCATGCAGGTTTACCGAGGGATGGATATCGGCACAGCCAAGATCACTGAGGAAGAAATGGATGGAATCCCCCATTATCTGGTAGATATTCTTGACCCTGACCAGCCTTTCAATGTGGTGGAATTTCAGAGAATGGCCAAAGAGGCTATGGACAGGATCTATTCCCACGGAAAGATACCTATCCTTGTGGGAGGAACCGGATTCTATATCCAGGCCCTTGTGTATGATATCGATTTTTCCGAGCATCCGGAGGAGGAAGACTACCGAAGGGAACTGACCCGGCTGGCGGAGGAGAAAGGAAAGCAATACCTTCACGCTATGTTGGAGGAGGTAGATCCGGAATATGCTGCTTCTGTCCATTACCACAATGTGAAAAAAGTGATCAGAGCCCTGGAATATTATAAGGAGACCGGGCAAAAGCTTTCGGCTCACAACCGGGAACAACAGGAGAGGACCTCCCCCTATCAATTTGCCTATCTGGTGTTGAATCAGGACAGGGAGATCCTGTATGACCGGATCAACCAAAGGGTAGACCAGATGATGGAGCAAGGACTTCTGGAGGAAGTCCGTCAGCTGTCCGAGAAAGGATATACACCGGACCTGGTATCTATGCAAGGGCTGGGTTACAAAGAATTTTTTGATTATTTTGACGGAACCCTCCCTTTGGATGCAGTGGTGGACCGAATCAAGATGGAGACCAGAAGGTTTGCGAAAAGACAGCTCACCTGGTTTCGGAGAGAAAAAGATGTCATATGGATCAATAAAGGGGATTACCCCGGGGAGGAAGAAATCCTCTCTGTTATCCTGGAACATCTGAGACAGAAAGGAATCCTGTAGGGGGGTCAGACCCCCTACGGACGAACAGGTTGTATTTAATGATGAATAAAACAGATGATTTGAGAACATATTATATGAGCATGGGGATATCCCCTCAGGTGTACGATTACTGCTCAGATATTGAACATAGATTGCAGGAGCGGTTTCGGGAGATTGATCATGTCGCAGAATGCAACCAGATGAAGGTGCTTGCTGCCATGAGAAAGAACCGTCTCAGCGAGGCATGTCTGGTCCCCAGTACCGGGTACGGATATAACGATATCGGCCGTGAGACTCTGGAGAAAATCTACGCGGATGTCTTCGGGACGGAGGATGCCCTGGTCCGTCAGCAGATTACCTGCGGGACTCACGCCTTAGCCCTGGCCCTGATGAGTCAGCTGAGGCCGGGGGATGAACTGCTGTCCCCCGTGGGAAAACCATATGACACCCTGGAAGAAGTGATCGGCATCCGGCCTTCCAACGGTTCTTTGGCCGAATACGGGATCAGTTACCGCCAGGTGGATCTGTTGGACGACGGGGAATTCGACTGGGATGGAATCCGGGCTGCGGTTAATGAAAAAACGAAGTTAGTGACGATACAACGGTCCAAGGGATATGATTCCCGGCCCACTCTTTCCGTGGACAGGATCGGGCAATTGATCTCTTTTGTCAAGGGTATCAAACCGGATGTCATCTGCATGGTAGATAACTGCTACGGAGAGTTTGTGGAACTGCAGGAACCATCCCAGGTGGGTGCAGACCTGGTGGTAGGTTCCCTCATCAAGAATCCCGGAGGCGGACTGGCACCCATCGGGGGGTATCTTGTGGGTACGAAAGAATGTATCGAAAGGGCAGCCTACCGGCTTACTTCCCCGGGTCTTGGAAAAGAAGTGGGAGCGAGTCTGGGCATTACTGCAAGTCTGACCCAGGGACTGTTCCTGGCGCCTACCGTGGTGAAAGGTGCTCTGAAAGGGGCTATCTATGCCGCAAATATCTATGAGGGACTGGGGTATAAGGTTATACCTGACAGCCGGGAATCCAGACATGATATCATACAGCAAGTGATATTTCATGATCCAGACCTGCTGGTGGCCTTTTGCCAGGGAATCCAGGCCAGTGCGCCTGTGGACAGCTTCGTTCGTCCGGAACCATGGGATATGCCGGGATATGATGCCCAGGTCATCATGGCGGCCGGAGCCTTTGTGTCCGGTTCTTCCATCGAGCTGAGTGCCGACGGGCCCATGAAAGAACCCTACGCCGTCTATTTCCAGGGGGGACTTACCTGGGAACACGCCAAATACGGGATTATGATGTCCCTGCAGAAAATCTATGAGACCGGCAAAATATCGCTGGATCAGAAATCCTTATGAGATTGCATCATTTAAAAAATCTTAATAAATGATACAAAATTTTAAGGATTAGAGAAATGTGAATGTATATACAAAGAATCTTTTTTATGTTAAGATATACTTTGATTGATTGTGCCTACCTGCCTGGAGAGCGTCAAGGAGGCATAACATGGAACAACATTATTTACGTATGAAAGACCGGCCTCCGGGCGAGAGGCCATATGAGAAGTGCCGGGAATTTGGGGCGGAAGCTTTGACAGACGGAGAACTTCTGGCTGTGATGCTCCGCAGCGGAACAAAAGAATACTCTTCCCTGGAACTGGCCTGGCGGTTGCTGGACCTGCATCCGTCTTACAAAGGGTTGGAAGGCCTTTATCATCTGAGTATGGAAGAGTTCCGGAGCGTACCCGGTATCGGAGTTGTGAAGGCAATCCAGCTGCAATGCATCCTGGAATTATCCCGAAGGCTGTCCAGGGCAGGATATACCCAGTCCTGTGAATTTCACAGCCCGGAGGATATCGCATCCTATTATATGGAAAGCATGAGGCATCTGGATTATGAGAAGGTACAGCTTCTTCTGCTTAACGGAAGACATTGCCTGCTCAAAGAGTTGACCTTGACTATGGGTGATTCCAGCAACGCCTATGTGCCGGTGAAAAATATATTTGCGCAGGCTTTGCGGAGTGAGGCAGTCTATCTGATACTGCTTCACAATCATCCTTCGGGATGCCCGCAGCCAAGCAGAGAGGACCTCATGATCACCAGAAGGATCAAGGAGGCAGGGGAAATATTAGGTATCCCTCTGTCCGATCATATCATCATTGGGGACCGCTGTTTTTACAGTATGAGGGAAGAGAAAGTACTATAGAGGATTATGACGAAAGGAGACACGCGGATGTCTGAGAAAGTTTATGGAATAGATATGGGAACAAATTCGATCAAGATCAGTCAGAAGAATGCAGGTGTGGTTCTTCATCAGAAGAATATGATTGCCATGATCAGAAGAAATGAACCACTTGCACTGGGTGATGAAGCTTATGCCATGTATGAAAAAGCACCGAAGAATATCGACGTGAAGAAACCGGTGGTGAACGGGGTTATTGCTGATTTCAGCGCCATGCAGACAATGATACAGTTATATTTCAAGGGATTCAAAGGCAAAAAGATGCCGGAGAACCTGACGGCCGGAAGCAATTCCGAGTTCATCATCGCAGTTCCCACAGACATCACGGAAGTGGAGAAAAGAGCCTTTTTCGACGTGATAGCCAGTTCTTCTTTAAAGACCAAGAAGATCCGCATCGTGGAAAAACCTATTGCAGATGCCATTGGAGCAGGGCTGGATGTCATGAATGCCACCGGCAGACTCGTTGTAAATATCGGGGCAGATACCACGGAAATCAGCCTGATCAGCCTGGGAGGAATCGTCCAGAGCCGCCTTCTGAAAGTTGGCGGAACCAAATTTGATGAATCGATCCAGCAGGCTGTGAAGAAAAAACATAATCTGGTAATCGGGATGAAGAGTGCGGAAAGGCTGAAGATGAATCTGGCCAGCGGCATCAAGGAAGAGGCGGAGACCACCTTTGACGTGATGGGCCGCAACCTTATCACAGGATTGCCAAGCCGTGTGACCGTGACCAATCATCTTATTTTTGATGCCATGTCCGAGAGCCTTTCTTCCATCATTGATTCCATCCGTTTCATTCTTGAGAAGACCCCGCCGGAATTATCCATGGATATCATGCATGAGGGTATCTGCATGACAGGAGGTTCCACTTACATCAAGAATCTTGACCTTCTGATCCAGCAGGAGACCGGTCTGTCCATCATGAAGATGGAGGATCCTGAGCTTACGGTAGCAAAAGGACTCTGTATGATCATGGAGAATCCGGAATATGATCGTATGGCTTATAATTTCCAGGAATCTTCTTTTCACTAATATTGGGATGAAGATCATCAGTTAGGAGCTGAGAAGTTGAAAGAACGTAGAAAGATAGAGCTCTCACCAAGGATCTTGCTGATCGTCCTCACGGTGATCTGCATAATCATGATCGTTATCAGCGCCATGTTTAAAAAGGCTGCAAAGCCATTGTCTTTTATCACTGGGACTTTCATCGTTCCCATGCAGGACGGGATAAACTCTGTGGGTGTCTGGCTCGACGATTACTTTGATTCCTTCGAGAGCATGAAGGAGCTGCAGCAGAAGAATTCTACCCTTACCGAAAGGGTGAATGAACTGACCCAGGCTAACGAGGAACTCAGGTCCAACCAGTCTGAGCTTGATGAACTCCGCGCGCTGCTGGCTCTGGATCAGGAATACAGTCAATATAAGAAAGTCGGCGCCCGTGTTATCAGTAACGGGTCCAATAACTGGTATCGTAATTTTGTGATCAATAAAGGGTCCGATGACGGAATCCAGGTCAATATGAATGTGATCGCAGGCACGGGGCTGGTGGGTATTGTGACAGAAGTCGGTAAGAATTATGCGAAAGTCCAGTCTATCATCTCTGATGAGAGTAGTGTAAGCGCCATGTCGGTCACCACTTCCGATACCTGTGTGGTAAAAGGAAATACGGAGAAGATCCAGGAAAGCGGCATGATTGATGTCAAATACATCAGCAAAGACGCGGAGATGAATTCCGGTGATGAGCTGGTGACTTCCCACATCAGTTCCAGGTATCTTCAAGGGCTGCGTATAGGTACAGTCAGTGACATTAAAATAGACTCCACCAACCTGACAAAATCAGCCCAGGTTACTCCTGTGGTGGATTTTCAGCATATCAAGCAGGTTCTGGTTATCATGGATTTAAAAGAAGTACCCAGGGACGCCGAAACAGTAGATTAATAGAGAGGCGGAAAAAGAAGCTTTCGATATGAATTTCTCTTTTTCCGCCGCTTGTAGTATAAGAGAGGATCATAATGAGAAGAATAATTGTTGGAGGGATAGGCATCCTATTATGTTTTGTCTGCCAGACAGCCTTGTTCGGCATGTTGAAGCTGGCGGATACCGTACCGAATATCATGCTGATCCTTGTGGCATCCGTCGCGGTTATGAGAGGACAGAAGGAAGGAATGCTTCTTGGTTTTTTCACCGGGCTGCTCCTTGATATTTTCTATAGCCCATACCTCGGCATCTTTGCATTTGTTTTTATGTTATTAGGGTTTATAGATGGTTTCTTTCACCGGATCTATTATTCAGAGGATACATTCCTCCCCCTGGTTCTGATTGCGGCAAATGATCTGGTTTACGGTTTTATTATGTACATCGGATATGGCTTACTGAAGAACCATCTGCATATGTTCACATACCTGCGCAGGATCATTCTGCCTGAACTGGTGTACACTGTGGCAGTGGGAGTTATTTTTTACCGGATTTTTCTGAGGGTGAACATCTGGCTCGAACAGTATGAAAAAGGAAGTGTAGATTTTGTTTAGTTTTTTGAAAGATATCGATGGGCGAAGGATAAGGAAGAATCTGAAGGAGTTTTTCTCCAACCGCATCATTCTCCTGGGAATCATTATTTCTGCCATGTTCATTCTTCTGGTCTACAGACTTTTTGTCCTGCAGATCGTGGAAGGTGCCGAGCACGAGGCCAATTTCAGATACACCGTGGAGAAAACGGTCGAGACCAGCGGATCCAGGGGAAATATCTATGACTGCAACGGGAACCTTCTGGCCTACAACCAGCTGGCTTATAAGGTTACCTTTGCAAAAAGTGATAAGCTGAAAGAGATTGCCAGAGAGAGAACTACCCAGGATCATACTGTCAGTGAGAATGAAATCCGTAATGAAGTTATATACAATCTGATCAAACTTCTGGAATACAACGAAGACAGTATCATCTATAATCTGCCTCTGAAACTGGATTCCAAAGGTAATCTCA
>CAMNGO010000028.1 GCA_946538445.1 uncultured Lachnospiraceae bacterium | reverse complement strand
TTTTCATATATCTTACTTGTTTAATAACTCTTCTCCGATCAGATAGACATCTCCTGCTCCCATGGTTATGAGCATGTCCTTCCCCTGTAGTCTGCCAAGAAGGAATTTCTCAATCTCATCAAAACTATGGAAATAATGGACATCTGTTCCACATTCCTGAATCAGACGGAAGACATCCCCGGAGGATACCAGGCCGGTATCCGGTTCCCTGGCTGCATAGATATCAGCCAGCACCACATGGTCTGCCTGGGATAAGACCCTGGCAAAATCATTCAGGAATTCTTTGGTTCTGGTGTAGGTATGTGGTTGGAAGACTACCCATAATTCATCGTGGGGATAATATTTTGCCGATGTCAGGGTGGCCTCGATCTCTGTGGGGTGGTGAGCGTAATCATCGATCACGGTGATATCCCCCAGGGCCCCTTTGTATTCGAAACGACGCTTTGTGCCTCCGAAGGAGAGAAGTCCATGACGGATATCCTCCATGGATAAACCGATGGCTTTTGCGCAGGCGATGGCAGAAAGAGAGTTTACCACATTGTGGATTCCTTTTACCTGAAGCCGGATCCTGCCCTCATCATCTCCCTGGTGGAAGAGGGTGTAGGAAGCGTTGCCTTCCTGGTCATAACGGATGTCTTCGGCATAGTAGTCATTGGTATCCTTCAGGCCGAAGCTGACAGATTTCTGGGGGAGACCCTCCAGAAGCTCCTCCGTAAAATCCATATCCCCGTTGATGATGATCAGCCCGTCTTCGGCAGTCTGAGATGCAAACCGGTGGAAAGAGTGCTTGATATCGTCCAGACTGGTGAAGAAATCCATATGGTCCTTCTCCACGTTAAGGATGATGGAATAACGGGGATAGAATTCCAGAAAACTGTTGGTATATTCACAGGCTTCCGCCAGGAAAAGGTCGGAATTACCCACCCGGCTGTTGCCGTGGATCCGGTCCAGCATACCTCCCACACTGATGGTGGGATCCGTAGCTGCCTCCAGCAGGATGTGGGCGATCATGGAGGTGGTAGTCGTCTTGCCATGGGTTCCGGATACTGCGATGGATCGGCTGTAGTTATCCATGATCTGGCCGAGCAGGACAGCCCGGGACATCATGGGAATCCCCTTTGCCACGGCAGCGGCATACTCCGGATTGTCCTCATGGATTGCGGCTGTATAGACAACCAGATCGATGTCATCCGTGATATTTTCTGCTTTTTGTCCGATGATAATCTTAGCTCCGACGGAGGTCAGATGGTCTGTGATATCGGAGTCTTTCATATCTGAACCGCTGATGGTAAAATGACGATCTAAAAGGATCTCGGCAAGCCCGCTCATGCTGATGCCGCCGATTCCGATAAAATGTATATGAATGGGATGGTCAAACTGAACTTTGTACATAGTTGTTCTCCTCTTTGTCTTTATATAAATCATTCTAAATAGTATACCCCAGGCATCAGGCATATTCAAGACTACATTTTTTAAATGTATTTTAATTTTTTTCACACCTGCATTTTTTTGCCTTTTTACAAAGATTGCATCAAATCTGTTCAAATTTCACATAAATTTCATTTTTTCATTTATTCTATATAGATTTTATCATTAAAAATGGATAAATTCTTGAAATGTTTTTGAAAGTTTTTGTGCGGAAGTACTTTTAAAATGTGGCTACGGATGATATAATATTGACTATATGACAAAGGGGTGATTCTTTATGATAAAGAAAGAAATGATAGCTATGTTATTAGCAGGTGGACAGGGAAGCCGCCTCGGCGTTCTCACATCCAGATTAGCCAAACCTGCCGTAGCGTTCGGCGGAAAGTATAAAATCATTGACTTTCCACTTAGTAACTGCATCAATTCCGGCATTGATACCGTGGGTGTTCTTACCCAGTATCGTCCACTGAGACTGAACCAGCATATCGGCATCGGTATCCCGTGGGATCTGGACAGAAACATCGGTGGTGTTACGGTTCTTCCGCCTTATGAGAAGAGCGAGAACACAGACTGGTACACCGGCACGGCTAACGCCATCTATCAGAATCTAGAGTTTATGGAGTACTACCATCCGAAGTATGTTGCCATCCTGGGTGGAGACCATATCTACAAGATGGACTATGAGCTGATGCTCGACTTCCACAAGAAGAACAATGCCAAGATTACCCTGGCAACCTATGAGGTGCCGTGGGATGAGGCAAGCCGCTTCGGTCTGGTTATCACAGATGAGAATAATCAGGTTCAGGAATTTGAGGAGAAACCTCCGGTTCCAAGAAGCAACAAAGCATCCATGGGTATCTATATCTTTGATTATGACATACTGAAAGATGCCCTCATTGCCCTGAAGGATCAGCCCGGCTGTGACTTCGGTATGCACATCATTCCTTACTGCCACCAGAGAGGCGATAAGATCATGGCTTATAATTACCAGGGATACTGGAAAGATGTAGGTACCTTATCATCTTACTGGGAAGCAAATATGGAGCTTATCGATATCATTCCCGAATTCAATCTTTATGAGGAATTCTGGAGAATCTACACCAAGAGCGATGTGCTTCATCCACAGTATTTCTCCGCGAATTCCAAGGTTTCCGGATGTATCGTCAGTGAGGGAGCCGAGGTGTACGGTGAGATCTATAACTCTGTGATCGGCGCAGATGTCACAGTGGAAGAAGGCGCTGTCGTCAGGAATTCTATTGTGATGCAAGGATCCACAGTCAAGGCAGGAGCGAAAGTTGAGAAATCAATTATCGCAGAGAATGTCGAGATCGGTGAGAATACGGAACTTGGTCTCTTTGAAGAGGCTCCGAACAAGTACAATGAGAAAGTATATGCCGGCGGCCTTGTCACAGTAGGTGAGGGATCTGTGATTCCTGCAAACGTTAAGATTGGTAAGAACGTTGCGATCGTTGGTATCACAACAGCAGATGATTATCCGGATGGCATCCTTGCCAGCGGCGAATCCATTATCAGACAGTAGGAGGCAGGTGACATAGATGAAGGCAATAGGTATTATTTTAGCAGGCGGTAATAACAAGAGAATCGGTCGGTTATCCGACAAGAGGGCAATCTCGGCACTGCCCATCGCAGGAAGCTATCGTGCGATCGACTTCGCGCTGAGCAATATGACCAACTCCAAGATTTCAAGAGTTGCTGTGCTTCCACAGTTTAATGCCCGTTCATTAAATGAACATCTGAGCTCCAGCAAATGGTGGGATTTCGGCCGGAAACAGGGGGGATTATATGTATTTACCCCCACCCAGACCAAGGACAATAACTTCTGGTATCAGGGAACAGCTGATGCCCTGTATCAGAACATTGATTTTATCAAGAAGAGCCATGAACCATACGTGATCATCGCTGCAGGCGATGGTGTTTACAAACTGGATTATAATGCAGTTCTTCAGAAACATATCGAGAAGAATGCAGACATCACGGTTGTCTACACAAACCTGAAAGAGACAGATGATGATCTGACCAGATTCGGTATCCTCAAGCTGGACGAGGATGAGAGGATCGTCGACTTCGAGGAGAAACCTCTGGTAGCTGAAAGCAGTGACGTATCCATCGGTGTCTATGTAATCCGCCGTAGACATCTGATCGAGATCCTTGAGCGCTGTGCAAGAGAGGACCGCTATGATTTCGTAAAAGATGTTCTGGTTCGCTATAAAGGTGTCCGCAAGATCTACGGATACAAACTGGATTCTTACTGGAGAAACATCTCCACTATCGATTCTTACTACAGGACCAACATGGACTTCCTCAAGAAAGATATCAGGGACTACTTCTTCAAAGAGTATCCGGATGTATACTCCAAAGTGGATGATCTTCCTCCGGCAAAATATAATGCAGGTTCGGACATTAAGAACTCCATCATCTCCTCCGGATGTATCATCAATGGAAAGATTGAGAACTCCGTATTGTTCAAGGATGTTTATATCGGAAATAACTGTACCATCAAGAATTCCATCATCCTGAATAACGTGTATATCGGGGATGACTCCTACATTGAAAACTGCATCGTAGAGAGCAGGGACACCCTTCGCCCGGGTACCAATTATGTAGGAACCAACGACGAGATCAAGATCGTTGTTGAAAAGAATGTGAGATATATCCTGTAGAATATCAGAGTATATCGGCATGCAACATGATTGTTTGATAGGCTGTCACATAGATTGTGGCAGCCTATTTGCATATCTTTATGGGCTATGATATACTTAATTATTTGGAGGATTCTCTGTTATGAATACAAATAAGATTTTTGCGGGAGTGTTCCGATTCTTCCGCAGATGCCAAATAAAAAAGAATAAGGTCACATTGATCGAGAAACTGGATACCGGTGGGACCGGGAGCCTCTTTGCCATCAGGGAAGAGTGCGAAAGAAGAGGACTGGATTATGACTTTCATGTGATCAGCCACAAGGATTATGAGATAAAACTGTCCAACCTTCCCGGGCTTATCCGGCTTTTTACGGCCAAGGTCTATCATCTTGCCACCTCGTCCTATGTGTTTTTAAATGATAATTTTATCCCCATGGCCTACATGGATTTTGACCCGTCCGTAACTATCGTCCAATTATGGCATGGGATGGGTTCTTACAAGAAATTTGCCGGCTCTTCGGAGACGGATCCCCGGATGCTGGAACTGATCCGGGATGTAAACCGGCAGGTGTCCTGCATCCTTGCCAGTTCGGAGAAAATCCGGGACAACTACGCCCAGGCATTCTGTGTGCCCAGGGAGAAAGTACAGGCACTGGCCTGCCCCCAGGCAGATTATTATTTTACGGACCATAAGGTGGAGACTTGGAAAGAGGAATTGTGCCGGCAATACCCGGAGATGCGGGGAAAGAAATGGATCCTCTATGCCCCTACTTTCCGGGATGATACGGAGAGGGATTATCATCTCCTGGATCATTTTGACTTTCAGAGATTCCGGGATGAACTGGGGGAGGATTACTGTCTCATGGTTCGTCTGCACCCTCAGATTCACCGGGGACATGTACCTGATTATGTCATCGATATGACGGGATATCTCAATATCAGGAAGCTTCTGTGTATGACAGATATCCTCATCACGGATTACTCCTCCGTAACGGTGGAGTATGCCCTGCTGAACCGCCCGATTCTCCTGTATGCTTTTGATCAGGACTGGTATATCCGGAAGGACAGGGGATTCTATTTTGACTTTGAGCAGACCGCTCCGGGACCGATCGCCCATACGATGGAAGAACTGATCAGTGACATCCGCGAACAGGCATGGGATCTTGACAAGGTGAGCGCTTTCGCCCACCTTCACAATGACTTTTTTGACAACCGGTCCGCTGCCAGGGTGGTGGATCATTTTCTGGATACGCAAGGAGAAAATAAGATGAAGATCATCATAGGCCTTGGCAACCCCACAGACCGTTATAAAGGGACCAGGCATAATATCGGCTACATGGCTCTGGACCGGATCGCCGGGGAATATCATATCAATATCAATCAACACAAACATAAAGCCCTGACGGGATCCGGATTTATCGGCAGCCAGAGAGTCCTTCTGGTGAAGCCCCTCACCTACATGAATCTCAGTGGGGAGTGTGTAAGGGCTTTGGTGGATTTCTATAAGGCAGAACCGGAAGACCTCCTGATCATCTATGATGATATCAGCCTGGATCCCGGCTTTATCCGTATCCGTAAGAAAGGGAGCGCAGGGGGACATAACGGCATGAAGAGCATCATCCGCCATCTGGGTTCCGATAATTTCCCGAGAATCCGTGTGGGAATCGGGGGAGAGCGGCATCCGGATATGGATCTGGCAGATTATGTTCTGGGTCATTTTGATAAAGACGAGCTTACCGTGATCGATGAGGCTCTCGGCAAAGTATGCAAAGCGGCAGCCCTCATCCTGGAGGATGATATGGGGACGGCCATGAACCTGTATAACACTCCCAAAAAGAAGAAAAAGAAAGAACCGGAAACGACAGAAGGAGCAGCTAGTGAGGGCACTGATTGAACCACTTAACCAATATGATGAATACCTTAAGATCAGGGAAGACCTGGAAAACAGGTCTTACCCTGTTCAGATTTCAGGATGCACCGATTCCCAGAAGAGCCACCTGATCTATGCCCTGGGCCAGGAGGCGGGATGCCGCCTGATCCTGACATACCGGGAAGAAAAAGCCAGGGAGCTCTATGAGAACCTGAGCTTTTTTGATGTGCAGACGGTCTTCTATCCCTCCAAGGATATTCTTTTCTACAGTGCGGATATCCACAGTAATCAGGTGGTGGAGAGACGTATGGACATCTTCCGGCGACTGACAGGAGGAGAATCATTAACCATCGTAGCCTGTTTTGAAGCCCTTCTGGAGAAACTCATTCCCTTCCAGGCCTTCCAGTCGGAATGTCTCACCATCGATTTTACATCCATCATTGACCTGACGGCTCTTCGCCGCAAACTGGTGGAGATGGGATATGAGAGTTGTGGTATGGTGGAAAAGCCGGGTGATTTCTCCACCAGAGGCAGTATCATAGACATCTTTCCTCTGACCGAGGAGGCGCCGGTCCGCATCGAGCTCTGGGACGAGGAGGTGGATTCCATCCGTTCCTTTGACGCGGACAGCCAGAGAAGTATCGAAAAACTGGATAAGATCGATATCTATCCGGCTTCGGACATGATACTGACCCAGGAGCGGATCCAGGACGCCGTCCTCAGGATGAGAGATGACTATAAGGAGAGGGAGGCTTATTTTAAGAAGCAGAAGAAAAACAAGGAGAAAGAACGTTTACGTAAGATGGTCATTGCGGCAACGACAGATCTGAGTTCTTATGGAACTGCTTTGGGAAATGAGGCGTTGCTGTCTTATTTTTATGAAGAGACGGAATCTCTCCTGGATTACCTTCCGTCAGATACCCTGATCTTCATCGATGAACCTGTTCGCAGCCTTGGCCGGGGCAAAGGAAATGAAGAGGAATTCTTCCTCTCCATGGAACAACGTCTGGAGGGAGGATACATCCTGCCGGGTCAGGCAGATCTGATCTATTCCACCAGGGATATCCTGGAAAAACTTCTGGGCAGACCCCTCTTGCTCTTGTCGGAATTATCCACAGACTGTCGCGAGATTCCGGCAAAGAAGGTTCATATGCTGCATGCGAGATCCATCTTCTCCTACCACAATAATTTCGAACAGCTTGTTAAGGACCTGAAGAACTGGAAGAATCAGAAGTATCAGACTATTCTCATGAGTTCCTCCAGAACCAGAGCCCAGAGGCTGGCCCAGGATCTGAGGGACTATGAACTTAATGCCTACTATGCCACGGATTACGACAGACCGATCCTGGGGGGAGAGATCATGGTGGTTCCGGGGCGTCTCTCCAACGGCTTCGAATATCCGGATATCCGGTTTGCCGTCCTGACGGAGAAAGATATCTTTAAGGAAAAAAAGAAAACCCGCACCAGAAAATATGCCGGCTATAAAGGGCAGAAAGTAGCCTCCTTGTCGGACCTTTCGGTGGGGGATTATGTGGTGCACGAAAAATATGGTCTCGGTATCTACCGTGGAATCGAGAGTATCGAGACGGATGGAGTCATGAAAGACTACATCAGCATCGAGTACCAGGATAACAGCAACTATCTTTTCCCTGCCTCACAGCTGGAGATGATACAGAAGTATGCCAGCGGCAGCGCAAAGAAACCCAAGCTTAATAAACTGAACTCGCCGGAATGGAAGAAGACCAAGAGCAGGGTGCGGTCCAGGATCCAGATTGCCGCCAAAGATCTGGTGGACCTCTATGCCAGCCGGCAGACAGAGAAAGGTTTCTGCTTTGGGGAAGATACCGTATGGCAGAGGGAATTTGAAGAACTCTTTCCTTATGAAGAGACGGAAGACCAGCTCAATGCCATCGAGGACACCAAGAGTGACATGGAAAGCCCTAAGATCATGGACCGCCTGATCTGCGGGGATGTGGGCTACGGTAAGACAGAGGTGGCCATCCGGGCAGCTTTTAAAGCAGTGCAGGACAGCAGACAGGTAGCCTTGCTGGTCCCTACAACCATCCTGGCACAACAGCATTTTAATTCCTTTATGGAGAGGATGGAGCGGTACCCGGTAGAAATCCGGATGCTATCCAGATTCTGCTCCGCCAAGGAGACCAAAGAAATCCTGGATGGGTTGAAGAAGGGATCTGTGGATATCGTAATCGGGACCCACAAATTACTGTCAACCAAAGTCCGGTTCAAACAGCTGGGCCTTCTTATCATCGATGAGGAGCAGAGATTTGGCGTCAAGCAGAAAGAGAAGATCAAACAGATCAAGAAGAACGTGGATGTTCTGGCCCTGTCTGCCACACCGATTCCCCGGACCCTGCATATGAGTCTGGCGGGAATCCGGGACATGAGTCTTCTGGAGATCCCTCCGGTGGACCGCAGGGCTGTTCAGACTTACGTGTTGGAATACAATGAGGAAATGATCAGGGAAGCCATAGAGAGAGAGCTGGCCAGGGACGGTCAGGTCTATTATGTGTCCAACCGGGTGAGCACCATCATGGATGTGGCTTCCAAAGTACAGAGCCTGGTACCGGAAGCCAGGGTGGAGTATGCCCATGGACAGATGGGTGAGAGGCAGTTGGAAGGAGTCATGATGGATTTCATCCGTGGGGACATCGACGTGCTGGTCTCCACCACCATCATCGAAACCGGACTGGATATCCCCAATGTGAATACCATGATCATCCAGGATGCCCAGAACTTCGGTCTGTCCCAGCTCTATCAGCTCAGGGGCCGCGTGGGGAGGTCTAAACGTACCGCTTATGCTTTCCTCATGTATCAGAGGAACAAGGTCCTCAGAGAAGAGGCTGAGAAAAGGCTTAAAGCCATCCGGGAGTTTACCGATCTGGGCAGTGGCTTCAAGATCGCCATGCGGGATCTGGAGATCCGCGGCGCCGGGAACCTGCTGGGAGCAGAACAATCCGGCCATATCGAAAGTGTGGGATACGACCTCTACTGTAAGATGCTCAACCAGGCAGTGAAGGAGTTAAAAGGGGAGAGCCAGGAAGAGGCGGAGGCAGATACTGTCATAGATCTTTCCGTAAACGCTTATATTCCTTCTACCTACGTAAAAAATGAGAGTCAGAAATTATCTCTATATAAGAGGATTGCCTACATTGAGACCCGGGAAGACTATGATGATATGGTGGATGAACTGACAGACCGCTACGGTGACCTGCCGGCCCCCCTCTATCGTCTTCTGGATGTGGCCTTATTAAGAACGCAGGCCCGAAAGGCCAGAATCTCCCTGATCGAGCAGCGGGGTAATGAGATCCGTTTTGTCATCACTCCCAAAAAGGCGATGGAATACAAGGATCTGGAAGAGTTTCTGAACAGATATCCCGGGAAAATGAGAATCGCACCGGAGAAGGAACCGACCTTCCTGTACGATTGCAAGGGGATACTGAAGAAGGACCTTATGAATGAGATTGGAGAGATCGTGGCCAACATCATGCCCCTGACATCGGGCTGCTAAGAATATTTTCCATTTCCATAAAAAAATGTTTGCTTTCCCATAAACTTATACTATAATAGTAACGATTGCGATTAAATCACTTTGAATATAAAACAAACAGGAGGCATAAAAAAATGAAAAAATTAGCAACTAAGGTCATATGCGCAGCAATGATCCTTGTCATGGCTGCCGGACTGATGACCGGATGTTCTACATCAAAGGATCTGAAGACACAGAATGGGAACAAGGTATTGTTTAGCTATGACAAGCAGGATGTAACTCTGAAGGAAGCATGGATCTACGCAAAGATGACAGCTTCCCAGTATGAGAATTATTACAGTTCTTATTTTGGCAGTGACTTCTGGATGACTCCTGTTTCCACCGATGAAGAAGGAAACCAGATCACATTTGAGGAGAATGTAAAAGAGCAGATCATCTCCCAGATCAAGCAGATCATCATCCTGAATAACAAGGCGGAGGAGTACAAAATCACCCTCACGGATGATGAGAAGAAGGAATGCGCCGAATATGCCAAGGCATTTGCAAAGAGTGCAGAAGGTTCAGCCATCCTCAAAGAGTGCGGAGCCTCCGAAGAGGACATGGCACAGATTTATGAGAAAAACAAGATCGCTTCCAAGGTTCAGGAAGCTGCAGTGGCAGATGTGAACAAGGAAGTCAGTGATGACGAAGCCAGAGAGACCACCATCGCCCGCATCGTCTACCCTACAACCACCACCGGTGAAGATGGCAAGACAGTGGATATGGATGACAAAGCGAAGGCTGATGTATTAAAGACTGCCCAGGACGCACTTAAGAAGATCAAGGACGGCACAGCTCTTGAGGACGTGGCTAAAGAAGCAGAGTACAATAACACCACAGAAACTTTTGCTGCCGGCGCATCGGAAGAGGGAGAGGCTTTTGAGAAAAAGCTCGCCGGGATGAAAGACGGAGATCTCATGGATGAAGTCATGGAATGTGACAACGGATATGTGGTCGCCAGACTGACTGCTTACACGGACCGTGAAGCCACGGATAAGAAGAAAGAAGATATCATCCATGAGAGACAGCATGAGGCATTCTATAAGCTGTACGAAGAATGGACCAAGGATCTTGAGAGTGAATGGTCTTACAAGGAAGATGTAGATCAGGAACTCTGGAAAGAAGTGGTTCTTCACAGTGAAGAGTCCACCGCCACCCAAGCAACGACAGAAACCACCGGTTCGACGGAAGCAGCTCCTGAGGAGACAACCACCGCCGCAGCCGGACAGGCAACTGAAGCAACGACCGAGGCTAAGAATTAATGAGAAATGTATCATTTTATCTGATTCCCAAAAGCGATGTCTGTTATATTTTTGAGGAGGAATCTGTGGGGCAGGGACTGCGTACCATCCGCAAGAGAGGGTACCAGGCAGTTCCTGTGATCGATAAAGAGGGAAGATATTGCGGTACGGTAACGGAGGGTGACTTCCTCTGGGCCATGACCACGGAATTCCACGATGATTACGATGCCCTCAAGCATGTCACTCTGGGAAAACTTCGCAAAAGATGGGATTACAAGGCAGTCAGTGCCGATGCGGACATCACGGAGCTGGATGAGTACATCATCAACCAGAACTTTGTTCCCGTGGTGGACAGCCGTGGAATCTTTATCGGGATCATTACCAGAAAAGTGATCATGTCTGTCCTCCTGCAGAAGTACCATGCCATGGTCGACAGATACGGAGAACTGACAGATTGATAAAAGGAGATAAGTATGACTGATTTACCGGAGAAATTTCTCGCATCCATGCGGGAAATCCTTGGCGATGAATACGAGTCCTTTCTTACAGAGTTTAAGGACCATCGCCACTATGGTCTGCGGGTGAACACGTCAAAGATTACAAAGGAGGAATTCGAAAGGATTTCTCCTTTTCATTTGACCCCGGTACCATGGGTGAAAAACGGATATTATTATCGTAGGGAAGATCAGCCCGCCGGGCATCCCTTCTACGCGGCCGGGCTCTATTACCTGCAGGAGCCCAGTGCCATGACCCCGGCTTCCAGGCTGTCTGTATGTCCCGGTGACCGGGTCCTTGACCTTTGTGCCGCTCCCGGAGGAAAGGCCACTGCCATGGCGGCAGACCTTGCCGGACAGGGGCAGTTAGTGGCAAATGATATCAATACAGCCAGGGCCAGAGCCCTCCTGCGCAACCTGGAGCTATTTGGTATAAGCAACTGCTTTGTGACCAATGAACCCCCTTATGTACTGGCGGAGAAATTTCCGGAATATTTCGATAAAATAATGGTAGATGCCCCTTGTTCCGGAGAAGGCATGTTCCGAAAGAACCCCGCCGTGGTTGACGCCTGGCTGGAGAAGGGACCGGATTATTTTTCTGCCTTACAGAAGGAAATCGTGCTTTATGCGGCGGATATGTTAAAGGCAGGTGGCCGGATGTTTTATTCCACCTGTACCTTCTCTCCCCTGGAGAACGAAGGGGTTATCAGCTGGCTTCTGGAACAGCGCCCGGAGATGAAGATCATCCCCATGGAGGATTACGAGGGCTTCTCGCCCGGAATCTCTTCATTTCAGGGTGTGACTTTCCATCCCGACTGCAGTATGACCCGAAGGATCTGGCCCCATCATATGGAAGGGGAAGGTCATTTTCTGGCTTTGCTGGAAAAAGAGGATTCCCATGATGGAGAAAAGACAAGCAACGAAAAAAAGGCCAGGAAGAAGGGAAAGGGAAAAGCAGCTAAGGACCGGAGTACAAAACCCGGCAAAGAGCAAAGGCGGATTATTGATGAATTCTTCTCCCTTCTGAAAGGAACTTTTGCCTCCTGGAGAAGCTATGATGATATCGAGATCAGGGGGGATAAGGTCTATTACGTTCCGGAGAAATCTTATGAGAACAAGGGGATTCATTTCCTGAGAAACGGGGTATATCTGGGAGATATGAAAAAGAACCGTTTTGAACCATCCCAGCCCTTCGCCCTGATCCTGTCGGAGAAGAGTTTTTCCAATTGCCTGTATTTCTCACAGGATGATGAGAGACTGAAGGCCTACCTGCGGGGAGAGACCCTGCAGGTGGAAGACCTGACAGCCGTCGGATCAGGCACCGAAGACAAAAAGGGCCTTCAAAACGGATGGTACCTGATCCTGGTGGACAGATATTCTCTGGGATTCGGGAAACTTGTGGGAAATACCCTGAAAAACAAGTATCCGGCCGGATGGAGAATGAAATATTAAATGAAATGGCAGATCATTCTTTCTTGAGAAAGATCTCCCGGAAAGACTGATCATAAGGAGGATATGCGATACCGTATTCTGTCACGATTCCGGTGATCAGGTCATGGTCCGTAACATCGAAAGCCGGATTATACGCTTTGATTCCATCTGCTACCATGGGCTCCTTGTACCACATGCTTGTGACTTCCTCCGGTTTGCGCTGTTCTATGATGATATCGGCTCCGGTCTTTGTTTCAAGGTCTATGGTAGAGGTAGGGGCACAAACGTAGAAGGGGACCCCGTAACGCTTTGCTGCAAGAGCTACCATGGATGTTCCGATCTTATTGGCGGCATCTCCATTGCCGGCTACCCGGTCACATCCGACGAAGATGGCATCAACTTTTCCTTCACGCATAAGAGATGCGGACATATTGTCGCACAGAACTGTCACATCCATGCCCGCACTCTTTAACTCAAAGCTGGTGAGTCTTGCCCCCTGTAGCAGGGGTCTCGTCTCATCGCAGTAGATCCTGAAATTATAACCCTGTTCGTGTCCCAGATACATGGGAGCCGTGGCGGTACCGTACCGCACGGTGGCCAGCTGCCCTGCATTACAGTGCGTCAGCAATCCGTCGCCCGGTTTGACCAGGGAGAGCCCGTAGCGGCCGATTTCCCTGCAGACATCGATATCCTCCTGCCGGATTTTCAGTGCTTCCCGGTGAAGAGCTTCCACGATCTGCGGAATTCCGTCTCCTTTGTGGGAGAGAACAACACCTTCCATCCGCTTTAGTGCCCATGACAGGTTCACTGCGGTAGGGCGTGAAGAATTCAGATAATCGGAAGCCTTACGGAAGGAGGCATAGAAGGTATCAAAATCATCTGCCTTAATCTCCCGGGCCGCCAGGTAGATTCCTATGGCAGCAGTTACACCTATGGCAGGTGCCCCTCTGACTTTCAGCAGATAGATCGCATCCCAGATCTCTTCCTGGGAGGTGATGGATAAGATCTCAATATGATTGGGAAGCTTTGTCTGGTCAATGATGACCAGAGCCTGCTTCTCTTCATCCAGATTCACAGTATCATAATCAAGGATGGTCAACTCAGCTCCATCCTTTTTTTTCTTGAGATGATCAGCAGCTAATACAGACATAGGAATACCTCCTGAATAAGTATAATGTTCGCTTTTACATCAGCATATCCATATTTTCAAAATCCGTCAATGTGATTAGATGATTTGTTCGTATAATAATTAAACTCCATGTAGACAAACATATGTTCTCGTTGTATTATAATGATGTACCCGGAAAGGAATCATGGACAGGAGTGTGATGGTTTGGCTATCATTGAATTGATTTGCATTGGAGTTTTATATTATCTGGGGTATACCGCCTACTGTGGGGATCATGTGATCATTACCGTACTGTGCACCTTGATCTGCGCTGCCTTCCTCCTGTCATTCTTACGGAGAATATGGAGGGGAAGATACCTTAACATGAGCATGGGGAAGATAGATCGCCTGAGCGGAGAGGCATTTGAGGAGTACCTATATGTCCAGTTCAAGCGGTTGGGTTACCGGGTCAGGTTTACGGAAGCCAGCCATGATTATGGTGCGGATCTCATCCTGAAGAAAAGAGGGAAGCGCATCGTGGTGCAGGCCAAGCGCTATGACAGGAATATCGGTATAGCTGCAGTCCAGGAAGCAGCAGCTTCCGTTGCATATTATGAAGCAGACCAGGCCATGGTCGTCACTAACCGGTATTTCACAAAAAGCGCATGGAACCTGGCCAGGCAGAATGACGTGATTCTGTGGACCCGGGACGATATGCGGAAAAGATTCCGAATCAGAGGATTTTAATCAAAAAATATCAGAAAATAATTAATTTTTCAAACAATTAAATTATTAATACACAATTTATAGATAAATATAAGGACAATAAGATAAAAAATATAAAATAGTATGGACAAAAGCCTTGACAAAATCATAAATAACAATTATAATACAGACATAAAACAAAGAAATGTTTTATAAACAAAGATTCTAAGAAATGGAGGTACAGACCACCAGAAGTATAAGTTAGGATTCGAAACGATACTTAAGAACAGGAGGTATGGTCCAACAAAAACTTTAGAATCGAATTCATTAATTGATTGTGTGATATGAACTCAGAAGATAGAGCAGGTTTTATGGGTGAGATCTATATAGTGGTTAGATTGGATTTCGTTGATAAAGTGCTCACGAAGTGTAGTGAAGAATAAGAGGTTACGGTCATACATGAGGTTAAGAGGATTCATAGGACTTGAAACAGGAAAACCCGTCACATTGTAAAAGTTTTCGGAAGGTTATGAGGGTCTGGAAGATCTGACAGGTAGAAGCAGATACTGACATGAACAGCTCATAGTCGAAAGAAAATAGCATCTTAACTAAAGGTACAACAATCTGACAGAATCTTAATTGAGGTTAAGAAATCAGTTGCCAGGAGGTAAAGTCCATTGGATATGATAATTGAATATCATAGCTAAAGAGCATCCCGAGAAGATTTGATCAGGATGCTCTTTTTATGCTTTTAAACCCCTGCCGATCATCTTGACAATGAATCTTTTTGAATAGTATAATTACATTCGACTTGTAAAAATATTGGTCAAAAATTCATATGGCTATAGTTGATAATAATAACATACTGAGTGAAACAGTTAAAGATAAATGGTAAGTACAATGAGTAATGAACTGAAAATATCCGTTATCATGCCTGCATTTAACGCAGAAAAATATATAGTTGAAAGCCTGGAAAGTGTGACCAACCAGTCTTTGAGCGAGTCTGAATATGAGATTATTGTGATCAATGACGGGTCGACGGACAGCACGCAGGATATCCTGGATGTGTACAGCAGGAA
>CAMNGO010000027.1 GCA_946538445.1 uncultured Lachnospiraceae bacterium | reverse complement strand
GGGCTTTGGATTGATTCTACGATCTGAGTCAAACAGGGTGCGGTCATCCAGCCGAATGACTCCCCGATCCGGTGTTTCAATTCCGGCGATGCATTTTAATGTCATACTTTTCCCGCAGCCGGAAGCCCCGAGAATACCGATTCTTTTTGAGAGGGAACTAAAACTGATATTCAAAGAGAAATCTCCCTGTTTTTTGTGTATATCTATATAGACAGCCATAATATATTTCCTACCAACGCCTGATATGTTTCTGCTTTCTGGTCAATATAAAATTGATGGAAAAAATGCAGATAAATGCTATCACCATAACAACTGCCACCCAGATTCCCGCCGTAGCATAGTCCCCATCCTGAAGCACCATGGCAATCCTCTGGGATACGGTACTTGTCTTGCCTGGTATATTACCTGCCAGCATTGAGGTCGCTCCGTATTCTCCCATGGCTCTGGCAAATGTCAGGATCGTACCGGAGATAACCCCCGGACTTGCGGACGGCAGAGTTACCTTTGTAAATATTTCAAACTCGCTCATACCCAGGGTCCGGGCTGCATGAATCAGATTGATATCAACCTGCTCAAAAGCAGCTCTGGCATTGCGATACATAAGGGGAAAAGAGATCACCACAGCTGCCAGGATACATCCCAGCCAGGTCTGTACCACCTTGATGCCAAATTGCTCATACAAAAGGATCCCCAAAGGTCTTCTTCTGCTAAATAGAAGCAGAAGGAAGAAACCGGCCACCGTAGGCGGCAAGACCATGGGAAGGGTCATTATTCCATCCATAAATGCTTTGGTACCGGGACTGGCTTTCATCATTTTACGGGCGGCAAATATACCCAGTATAAAGGATATAACGGTTGCCACCACCCCTGTTTTCAATGAAATGATAAGGGGACTCCAATCCAGATTCTTCAGTATCTCTATCATAGCTAACCTTTCTGAAATGATGATCTACCTGCTCCTGCCTGATTTCTCATTCCACATTTGTATCAAAATAATACTTCTCAAAAACCTTCTTTGCACCGTCAGAAGTCAGATAGTCGATAAAGTCTGCGGCAGCAGTACTCTCATTTTCATCGGCTTCCTCGTTTTTTATCTGAGCGATGGGATAGATTACATTACCGGTGAGATCATAACTGATGATCTCAAGAATCTGAAGTTGGTCCTCCAATCCATAGGTATCGGATTTATATACGGTACCCACTTCATTGGATCCCTCTGCCACTGCAGCAGTAACGGCTCCAACATTAGCGCATTCATTGATCTCGATTCCACCAAGTGCCGCGGAGATCTCCTGGGTAGTAATAAGAGACACGTCTTCTGCTTCCGGGAGCATCCCGGCAGTCACCAAGGCCTGTCTGGTATATTTCCCCACAGGTACGCTGCCGTCTGCCAACGCCAGGCTTTCAGCAGATGCTATGTCTGAAAGTCCTGTAACTTTCGTATTGCTTCCCGCATATGTCACTACACACACCTGGTTATTCACCACATTTTTACGTGTTCCCGCTACCACCAGTCCGGCCTCTTCCAGGGTATCCATCTGTTTTTGGGCAGCGGAGAAAAAGATATCGCACTCTGCTCCTTCTTTGATCTGTTCCATAAGAGTGCCGGAACTGTCATAACTGGGAACAATCTCCACATCAGGGTTATCAGTCTGATAAGAAGCAATTAATTCATCTACGACCCCATTTAGACTTTTTGCTGCAAATATTGTCACTTTTGTCTTTTCAGAGCTGGTCTTACCGGTATCTGTGGAGTTTTTCCCTCCGCCACATCCTGCCAGACATATCATCATCACGATCACAGTTAACATTAAACATCTTTTTTTCATTTTGTTCTCCTCCTACTATTATTGGTTGAATAGAAAATCAGGATTCTTTTCCGCATTCTCCCTCTGTCCCACGAAGGATTCCCAGTCCGTGACCGAGGCTTGGAAGAATAAACTCTAAAGCTTCCTTTACGGCCTTGGGACTTCCGGGCAGATTGATGATGAGAGTTTTTTTCCGAATCCCCGATACGGCGCGGCTTAACATGGCACGGGGTGTGATTGATAATGAATAAAAGAGGATGGCATTGGCAATCCCGTTCGCCATACGATCACAAACCTCCGTGGTAGCTTCCGGTGTGATATCCCTTTGGGAAAATCCGGTTCCTCCTGTTGTGAATATTACATCCACCTGTCTTTGGTCAGCCAGACGGATCAGCTGTTTCTTCAGCTGGCTCTTATCGTCTGCCAATAGCAGGGTCTCCTTGACCTGATATCCTGCCTTTGTAATGAGATCAACGATAGCAGGGCCACTTTTATCCTCTCTTTCCCCCACAGACCCTTTATCACTCAAGGTAATCACAGCGGCGGTAAATGGCCTGTCCGGATCCGGCAGTTGCACCTCCATCCGGTCTCCTTTCCGGATAAGACCTCCTCGGACCACCTCTGCGAATACCCCTTCTCTTGGCATGATGCAGTCACCCATGGTCTGATAGATCTGACAGTGACTGTGGCATTCTTTTCCAATCTGGGTAAGTTCCAACTGTACATCTCCAACCAGAAATCTGCTACCCACAGGAAGACCGGCGAAATCAATTCCTTCCACGATGATATTTTCTCCAAAAGCCCCGAAATCTATATCCGCACCTCGCTTCCGGAACTCCTGAATCTTATCATAGGACAGGAGGCTGACCTGTCTGTGCCATTTTCCGCCATGGGCATCTCCTTCCAAACCCCATCCTTCTAGCAGGGTCACTTCCGGAATCTCATGTTTCTGGGTTCCTCTTCTTTCACTGATACAGATTCCCTTGATTTCTCCCATGGTCATCCTCCTATCTGAACCATTTTCTTATGTTCGGTAATTTCTTTAATTTCTTCAAAATGATGCATCCTGGGTTTCCCACAGATAGTCTTCTTAAGAATTTCCCTGATCTGTTCTCTGTCATTATTCCGTACTGCTTCCCGGATATTGATTCCTTTGTCATAACAGAGACAGGATTTCAGATCACCGGTGGAAGTCATGCGGATTCTGTTACAGGAATCACAGAACTTTCCGTGAATCGCACTGATCAGTCCCAGGGATCCCCTGAAACCCGGTATCTTGTAATAGATAGCCGGACCGTTCCCATGGATACGATAATCTCTATGGATGCCAGGGTATCTGTCCGAGATCACAGAGAACAATTCATTGTTAGAGACCCCTTCCTGTTTTTTCCCTTCCCCGATTGGCATCAATTCAATGAAACGGACATGAAGAGGCAGATCTCTGGCCAGCTCCAGAAGTTCCGGCCAGTCTTCCTCATTGATCCCTTTCTGAAGTACACAATTGACTTTCACATTAAGCCCATAATCCACAGCTTCTTCTATGGCCGTCATCACCCTATCCAGTTTGGAAAAACCGGTGATAGACTGATATCTTGCAGGGTCCAGAGTATCCAGGCTGATATTGATCCCATCGATCTCCGCATGTACCAGGGCATCCAGATGTTCAGACAGCAAAACTCCGTTGGTGGTCATCGTCACCTGCTCTACTCCGGGGATTTGTTTTATCCTGCGGATAAGGTCAGCACAGCCGATTCGGACCAGAGGTTCGCCTCCGGTTATCTTGTATTTGCGGATACCAAGACTTACTGCCTCTGTACAGACAGACAGAATCTCCTCATAGCGGAGAATCTGTTCCATAGGAATCAATGGAATGCCTTCCGGCATACAGTACCTGCATCTCAGATTGCAGCGATCCGTGATGGATATTCTAAAGTAATCTATATTTCTTTGATAATTATCATACATATCTGAGCCGTCCGTTCTTTACTTAACACAAATATGCGGGCTGTATCAGATCAGATAAGCAGTCAGCATATCTCCGATCTCTACAGGTCCGCACCCCTTCTCCATGCAGATCAGACAGTTGCAGCCGATCCCGGCCCTGGTCTGCCCGTTTCTCTGCCCTTTGCCGAACGAGAGAAAACCATCCTCATAATACCCCCTTAGGAATCTGGTATTGCCGGCGGACTTGGGAAATCTGTTTTTTGACTTACCGCAGACCTTTTTCAGAACCTTCCTGTTGGAGGCTGTCATTTTGGAAACCAGAGGCTGCATCAATAATTCAAATATCGCCGATGCAGAATATGGATTACCGGATAGAGAAATAACCGGCAAACCATCGATAATAGAAAACATGGTAGGCATACCGGGTTTGACGGCAATTCCATGAAATACCGGCTGGGCTCCGAGATCTTCCATCACAGAGGGGATGCAGTCCTTCATTCCCACGGAAACACCTCCTGTGGTGATGATCAGGTCGCTGACAGATGATGCTTCTTTCAGGGCATCCCGAATGGTTTCCCTGCTGTCTCCCAGGTGCTTCGCCATACTGATCTGACATCCCAATTGTTTTAACCTGGCTGAGAACAGAGGGATATGCGAATCATAGATTTTTCCTTCTGTCAAATGGGTTCCCGTATCCTGGATCTCATCTCCTGTGGTAAGGATAGCAATTTTGGGACGTCTTCTGACCCGAAATGTCTCGATTCCTCCTGCTGTCGCTGCCGAAATCAAAAAAGCATCGACAGGGTCTCCCTTTACTGCCAGAAGCTCCCCTTCCGGAAAATCTTCTCCAATCTGACAGTAGTTTTCAAAGGGAGCCATCTGGCGGTAGATAGAAACCATGTCTTCCCCGTAATCTGTATCCTCCTGTTTTATCACGGCATCTGCTCCCTCCGGGATTGCTGCACCGGTCATGATCCGGAGTGCCTCGCCTTTCTTTAGTTCTCTGAAATAGGGATCTCCCGCAAACTGAACTCCCACCACCTTCAAAGAGCATGGTGACTGCCCTGTGGCACAGGCAGAATCCTCGGAGCGAATGGCATAGCCGTCCATGGCAGATCTTGGGAATGGTGGCTGTGCTATCCTGGTACAGACATCCTCCGCCAAAATATATCCAAGACTGTCCATGACAGCAATCTTTACCTCTTTCATAAGAGGAGCATGGGCGCAGGCCGCCTCCATTGCCTCCCATATAGTCAGTGCTCTATGGTCTTTCATAATCAAACTCCCTTTCCGAAAGAACAATCCGGATAGTGACAGATGTTACATCCCAGGCATAGGCCTCCATGTCCCATTCCAATGATGTCCTCTCTGGCAATCCTTATCCCCGCAGCAATCCTGGGCAATATAAGATCAAATACCGTGGCTTTGGCATACATCACACATCCCGGAAGCCCCAGGACAGGAGTGCCGTCTTCAAAATATCCCAGACATAACATGGCCCCGGGTAAAGTGGGAGCCCCATAGGTTACAATGGAAGCCCCGGAATCCCGGATGGCACCCGGTGTGCAATCATCCGGATCCACACTCATTCCACCGGTACAGATGATCAGATCTGTCCCTTTCTCCTTCATAGTCCGGATACCGGCAATGATCCTCTCTTTATCGTCTCCACTATAAATATGTTCCACCATACGGATCCCATATCTTTCCAGTTTCTTTTCGACCACAGGAGTAAACCGGTCTTTGATCAGTCCTTTCTCCACCTCACTCCCGGTGGTTATCACTCCTGCTGTCTTCAAGATCCATGGGGATAAAGACAACAGGGGTTTCTCCCCCACGGCTGTTTCTACTTCTGTCAGTTTTTCTTCTGCAATGACTAGTGGGATGATCCGGGTACCTGCCAGTTTGTCCCCGGTCCTGACCGCAGTATTGGTATGTCTGGTGGCAATCATGATATCGTCATGTTGGTTTGCCCTGTACAGGCGATCCACGTCCACCTGAAACAAACCATCGATATCTGCTATCAGCTCCACCTTTCCTTCTTTGACATCCGTGGCATGCATCCCTGTATTCTGACACAGGATGCGCAGTCTGTCGGCCGCCTCATCTTCATGAAGCATTCCTTCCTGCTTCTCCCACACATAGAGATGTTCCTTGCCTATGGACAGAAGTACAGGTATATCCTCCTCCTTCACGATATGCCCTTTTCGAAATACGGCATCTTTTACCACTCCGGGAATAATCTGCGTCATGTCATGGCAGATCACATGCCCTACGGCATCCTCTGTTCTTATCAATTTCATGTTGGTTCCTCCTGATAAATGAAAAAAACTCCGCCCCAAAAAAGACAGAGTTTCAGACACAACGAACCAGACCGGGCAGATTGCCCGGATAAAAAACTCTCCTTTCCAAGGGTAGGGAGGCATCGCTGTTTCCGGCAATACCCTGAGGAATCTGTCATTTATTTCTGATTATCAATAACAGTTCCTGGTCTGTATCCCATAGCATCACCTTAGGAATGCAGACTCGGAGATTCCATATTTATATTTTATAAGTTCATCCAAAAAAAGAAAAACCTTATATCCATTATCATATCAATAAGGTTTTTCTTCGTCAACAATTATAAAGCCGTAAGGGCAGATATTATTGGTGTCCGGACGGACATAGGATCTATATTCTTTCTATCCTCAACAGATTGATCATGAACTGTAATAATACATACCCGATGATCATGGTAGTCAGATATAGCTGGATTCCCTGAAACTGTGTGAGATAACCGGCCAGCTGTTCCTTTCCTCCGTTGGCAAGATAAGCAGCCATCTTGCCTGTGGCAACAGTTCCGATTGCCATGGGGAAGGTTACTCCCGCATAACCCGGAACAAAACTGAAGGCAAAAAATCTGGGCATTTTAATGATGATGAAAAGGAGAGAAGCCAACACGCAGAAGTACAGGAAATATACCAGATAAGGGTTGGGATTCTCAATAATATTCAGGTAACTCACAAGACAGAGGGAGCAAGGTGCCAGTACAACTGCCATCGTGTGATATACCGGCGGTTTCACTGCGACCTTGATCAGTCTCCATATCATAATAGGAATAATAACAATGTAGATTATGATTCCATAATACACGATATATCTAAGAATATGATTGTAACCATAGGATGCACCGACAACGCAGCTTACCATAATACCGTTATAAGTAACAAACCAGCTGGGTACAAAGGTGTTGATATCCCTGTTGACAACCACATTCCGGTAAGTGAAGATCAGAATGTGGATCGAATGGCAGATCCAGGCGATAAACCATAATGTCAACCCCAGAGTCTGGTTATAATCATAGAGATAGCTTCCCAGAATCATCATCATCATGAAAAAGCCGGCATATAAACTGCAGGGAACCACATTTTTGTATTCATTAAGACACACATCCCTGAAAAAGACAATCTTTGCTATATAAGCAAAAATGACAATAAAACCTACAAACATAGTGATATGTCTGACCCATGCAAAGCCCAGACCAGCATAAATATTACTTAAGGTCATCGCTCCCACAAAAGTAGGCAGAACCGGTACAGGCATACCTTTTAATCTTTCCATAATCTTCTCCTCTTCTATGATTCTCTAGGCGGTTCCTCTTTCTCATACAGGAATTGGAAATTATCATCCATATGGAAGAAATCAGAATAATCCACATCAAACAAAGGTTTCTTTATCTTTGTTACGTCAATCTTCCGACGAATCAACTGGGTCAATACTCCACTGTAGGAGAGGTCTCCCTGCAGGATGGCACCGGTGATCACGCCGTCTTTATGAACAATCTTCTTGTAGATATTACGTTTGGGGTCCTTGTAGATCTCTTCCGTATAGGAATCATCATAGCGGTTTGCCTGACCCAGAGACATACTTTCAAGACCCAGGAAATTCATGGTAGATTTGGATGTAAAGAAATCATCCATGGTCTTTGGGATTCCGCTCATATTGTAGGCGGCAATCATACCTTCCTTCACAGCAACAGGCCAGATAGGACCCCTTCCGGAAACATCCCCTGCACCATAGACGTTCTCAATATTTGTCTGACCATGTTCGTCAAAAATCAGCCCAAAGCGGTCACATTCCAGTTTACTGCCTTCCAGGAATTCCACTGTAGCTCTCACGCCTGCACAGTTTATCACCAGGTCAGTTGGAATCTCAGTCCCGTCATTCAAGATGACCTTATAACAATTCATGTCGTCATCCAGAACAAATTCCTTCGCTCCCATATTGTAATACTGTTTTACGCCTTTTTCGGCAAACATTTTACCATAAACTCCTGCGGAATATTCATCCAGCTGAATTCCCAGCATATAAGGTGCCATATCTGCCAATGTAATATTTTTATTGTATTTCACGAGACCGGCAATAACATCGATACCCACCAGTCCTGCTCCCATAACAAAAATATTATCAGCTTTATCAAGCCTTTCCTCAATAAACTCTACATCCGGGAAATTACGGAATCCGGTGATATTCTTTCCTTCCCGCAAACCGGGAATGGGGAAGAAGTTCGGATGAGATCCGGTACAGATACAGAGTTTGTCGTAGGACACTTCACTTCCGTCGTCCAAAAGGACCACATTCCGATCTGTATCCACTCCGCTTGCTTTTACTCCTTTGATCCATTCCGCATTCATTCTCTCGGCAAAATCATTTCCCCCCACGAAGTTTAACTGGTCAAGGTTTCTTTCGCCTTTCAGGTGATGGTAAAGAATACAACGGGAATAGATAGCTGTATCTTCCGAGATCATGACGATCTGAGCATCCGGATTCAATTCTCTTAATTTACGAACCACATTTGTTCCGGCGGCACTCGCTCCAATAACTACATATTTCATTATTTCGTCACCTCCACCAATGTGATGGCGTGCATCGGACATTTTTCAACGCACATGGGGTTACCGCTTCCGTCTTCACTTCTATGAACACACATATCACATTTCATCACTTCATAGTGATAGATCTCATCAGGCTTCAATACGCCATAAGGACAGGCCATAACACACATAAAGCAATGGGCACAATGTTCTTTGTCATAGGTGACGTAACCTGTTTTTTCATCCTTCCTCATGGCTCCGGTCATACAGGTGATAGCGCATTCAGGCAGATCACAATGACGACAGAATATCGGTGCAGGTCTGGTCTCCGAATCAATGACGACCCGGTTCCTGGCATCGTGAGTATCGTGGGAGATACAGCAGGACGTCACACACATCAGGCAGCCGATACAGCGGCTGCGGTCAATTCTGATTCGATACATATACTCACGCCTCCTTCGGTCTTAAATTGACTACAGCAGATTTGTAGGATGGTTCCTTGGAATAAGGATCAAATACAGAAGGAGTAAGTTTGTTGCACTCGATATAATGCTCGGGAGCAAAGATCTCATCTTCCTGCACATCCTCACTGATACGCACCGCAAAGTCAGCTTCCTGCCCATTACAGGAATTGATGGTCACCCAATCCTCGTGTTTTAAACCGTACTTCTCGGCAACCACCGGATGAATATAGCAGTAAGCATGTTTTGTGCTGACTCCTTCCACGAACTGGACCTCTCTGGTGCGGGACTGGGTATGCCACTGTCCGACAGTACCACGTCCGGTATTAAAGATATATGGGAACTCTTCCGTCTGAGGCATCGGGTTCTCCGGGACCGGTTCAAACTGGAAGATTGCTCTTCCGTCCGGTGTCCAGAACTTGCCATCGGAATAAAGTCTTCTCTCATCTTCTTCCAGTACCTCTCCCTCTTTGAAAGGCCACTGGCATCCATGGGAGAACTCAAGCCCCTTGTAGGAGATACCGGATATGTCAAAAGGTCTTCCTTTGGAAACCTGTCTTAACAGATTAAAGCAATCCTCCGGTGTCTTCCAGTAGTCAATGATATCCTGGAAGCCCATGGCCTTGGCCACACCGTACATAATCTGATAATCATTTTTCTCATCATCATCCGGTTTGATTACCGGAACACAACGGCTCAGTCTTCTCTCTAAGTTGATATAAGTACCATCTTTCTTGATCGCAGGAACTGCCGGAAGGAATACATCACATCCTTCCGCACTTTCGATATCATCATAGATATCCTGAACAATATAAAATTCCAGTTTCTCCATGGCTTTCCGGAATTCTTCGTTGTTGGTCCAGGAGTGTCTTGGATTAGTACACATAATCCACAAGGCTTTTATGTTTCCCTTATTGATGTTTTCAATAATCATGTTATAGGGCATGGTAGGTCCTTCCGCCAGAATTTTCTCATCACAGTGGAAGATATCAGCGATCTTCTTCCTGGCATCCGGATTGGCGAAGTCATGTCCGTACAGAGATGCCTGATTAGAGAAGAGGCGGGAGCCCATGGCATTGCACTGGCCTGTGATGGAGTTGGCTCCGGTACCAGGTTTTCCGTAATTGCCCAGAAGTAACTGAAGATTAATGATGGACTGGGCGGCACGTACGGCATTGTGGGACTGATTGATTCCCATGGTCCACCAGATGGAGACTCTCTCCCCTTCTTTGATCAGTCCGATCAGTTCCATCAGCTGGTCAACACTAAGATGTGTAACCTGAGAAACTTTATCCAATGGAAAATCTTTCACAAATTCCTTATACTCTTCAAACTTATTGGTATGTGCTTCAACAAATTCATGATCGATCAGATCATTCTCGATGAAATAATTAGCAAGACCATAGAATAAAGTGGAATCGGTCTTGGTTTTGATCGGGTAGAAATAATCTGCATTCTTGGCCGTTTCACTTCTTCTGGGGTCAATGACAATCAATTTTTTATTGGTGTTCTTGCGGATCCTGTCCCACACGATGGGATGTGCCACCACCGGATTGGCTCCCACCAGGATTATGGTATCGGACAGTTCCAAATCTTTCAATGTGTATCCCGGTGCATCAAATCCATAGCTCTGCTTGTGGGCAACCACAGCGGAAGCCATACAAAGACGAGTATTGCCATCCACATTGGTATGCATATGGTCACGAATGATATGCCCATTGATGGCAAACTCTTCCAGAGTCAGCTGACCGGTAGAGATACCCGCAATGGCCTCATTGCCATACTTGGCCTGGATCTCTTTAAAACGTTTTGCAATATACTCAAAAGTATAATCCCATCCTGGGTAATCGTAGCTGCCATCTTCCCGTTTTACCCTTGGAGTGTGAGGTTTGTCCACCACTGTCTGTTGCTTATCAAGAGATATCCCCTTAATGCAGCAAAAACCATCATTCACCGGGTACCCTGGTGTAGGTTTTACACTGATGATACGATTCTTCTCCTCGTCCACATAGAAATCGAGATTACAGTCAATGGCACAATAATTACATACTGACTGTACTTTTTTCATAACATAGCATCCCTTTCTTTTATTATCTGGTTATTATACTAATAAATATTTTATCAAAATATAAAAAAAAATTCTGTGATAAATATCACAGAATTTCAAAATATATATTAATTTAATACAAAAATCAATAAGTACTTTATTTATTTTTTGTTATTATTATGAAATCGTTTGACTATTTCATCCGAGTCCAGAATAAGGATCCGTTTTTTTTCGATCCGGATCAATCCTTCATCTATGAGTCTTTTACATGCCCTTGAAGCAGTTTCTCTGGGCACACCAAGCATATCAGCCAGAAATGTGATCGGAAGATTCAGATTGATCTCCGTCCCCTTCTCGCAGGGTTTTCCGAAGTCCCTTGCCAGCTTCCATAATTTGGATGCCAGCCTTCTCTCAATGGAAATATTGCTGACAGTATTTCTGAGCTGGTGCGACATTTTTTTAACCCGCAGGTCCTGCATGGAGATAACCGCCACTGCCAGATTATAATCTTTCTCCATCCAATAGTGAAACCGGTCTATAGGTATTACAAATATCTCACTCTCCTGGTATGTCTCACAATAAACAGAGGAAGGTCTCTGATTTATGATGGCATCATTCAGTATAGTTCCGCTTCCAATCAGTGAAATCACCTTTCTGCTGCCTGTATGAGTCAAAGTATAGATGGAGGAGATTCCGGTTAACTGAAAGTAGAAATAATCCGCATGTTTTCCGGCTTCTATGATCCGGACATTTCTGGGTACCTGTTCGATCCTGCCGTCTTTCCACAGTCCGTCAAGGGTATCCTTATCCATATCCTGAAAAAAGGAAAGTCTGGACAGAGGATTCTTGTCGGTTTTGGTTTCAGAAATCTTTGAAATCAACAGGTCAGCCACACCACGGGCATCATTGAGATCAAAATAGTTCTTTGCGCCATGCACAGGTACATCACTAACCACTGCCAGACATGATTCGGGATCCAATGGCAGATCTTTTCCCGTCCCGCTGCGATGAAGCATGATCTTGGGCCATATTCCTTTTTTATAACCCTCGGTAAGGATGAGATCCACATCCTGAATAGACCCGAAGATGTGGTCCATTTCCCTTGGTCTGTTCTCCATCAGAACAGACCGGTCTCCCGATACGATCCCTGTGATATCGGCGCCTGCTTTTGTAATACGGTAAGAATCCTTTCCTTCCTTATCGATTTCAAAACCATGGGAATCATGTTTTACCACTGCTGTTCTGATCCCCTTTTCCTTTAATATAGGCAGTAATTTCTCCACAAATGTCGTTTTTCCGGTATCTGAATATGCCACGATGGAAAAAACCGGTATCATTGGACAGCCTCCCTGTAATCCTCCGGGGTATTTATATTTTGAAATACCCTTTCATAATCTGTAAATGTCTCTTCCTTCACTTCGATGCATTTGGATATATCCAGCACATCTTTCATACGATAATTGCCGGATTCCAGCTGATGTTCCAAAAGCGGAATCATCTTTTTATGGTACAGCGCACACACACTATGTCTGGTTCCATCCGCAGCCACAGGGATTACAGCATCTGCACCTTCCTGATACCTGGCTGATAATTCCTCAAGGGTGATATGGGACACATAGGGCATATCACATGCCACAACAAACACCAGAGGATTTACACTATGGGTCAGGGCACTGTGTATCCCGGCAAGAGGGCCACAACCCGGATAGAGATCCGGAATATGTGTGATGGGGATATCCGGATAGTCCTCCATATTCCGGACTGAAAACAGGATTTCATGCGACGGACCAAATTTCCTCGCAATATGCTCCGCAAAGGTAACTCCCTCTATGTTCAGACAGGCCTTTGGCATCCCCATCCGGGAGCTTTCACCTCCGCTTAAGATAGCAATACTTATGGGGAAGCTATCGCTTCCACCGTCCATATCTGCATGACATTCACACATTTTATCCAACCTGACTGCATATCTGTGCAACATGATAAACACAAGATAGACATAGAAAGCAGTCACAAGTATGTTAAGTTTCATCCTCTCCCTGAAAAGAAGCATTAAGACAACAAATGCCAGGGTTATGGGGATGATGGGCAGATAAAGGTTCCTGTCATGCCTGCACATAGGTTTGGCATACTGCCTGGCAGCAAAAAGACATCCGTAATAAACCAGAAAAGCAAGGACAAGGAGAACCAGTTTGGACATGAGATCCACCTCGTCTTCCGGCATGAATTGGAGGCCTGTTGAAATGCTGTTAAGGCCAAATATCATTAGGATATGTATCAACATATAGGAGAGTCCGCCTGTCTCTATCTCCCGGTCAATGATGTGGTCATAAAGCACCTCATAACTCAGGAATAACCCGACGATGATCAGGAAGACCATCAGGGCAAAATAGAAATTGCTTAATGTAGCTGCCTCATCAAAATAACCTGCGACGGCTATGATCATCTCGCCAAATGTGAATACCACAAAAAGCATGGCACGCTCCGACAGATGCATAAAATCAACCGGAAGTCCCGCACCTTTCCCTGCCACTGAATTTACAATAATGCTCATCAGGACGGCTGCTCCGGCAAGGATGATCCCCCCGTATCCGGGAAGGAAGGCTGCGATTCCCATCAGGGCCGCTTCCGAAATCAGTATTCTTATCACCCTTTTGATGGCGGTTGCTTCCCTCTCTTCCTCGATGGTACACCTTATTTCAATCAGATATTGTAAAGCGATGTTCAACAGGATAAGCGACCATGCAAGGTGATGGCGGACCTGATATATCCGCCAGTTCATCTTGGTACTGCTCCCCATAAAATAGAGCAGGAACATATTGACGAAGATAAATACATGATTTCTGGTACTGTTTTCCCCGTAAATATTGATGTAATAAGTGGAATAATTCCAGATCTGTATCACTGCAAGAGTATATACGATATACACGAAGACAGATTGCCAGGATATAAAACCACCCTGCAGATTATGAATCAGGGAATTACATCTCCCGATCATAAATACAAACATAAGATCATAGATCAGTTCCAGATATTCTACTTTCTTCTCTTTCTTCTCCATGTTACAATCCCGTCTTATAACAAAAGCCGTTCTTCCGGTAGGAAGTACGGCTTTTATTGATTTCCAGATTATAGAACCGTTATGATATTATTTGTTCATCTGAGCTGCAACTTCTGCTGCGAAGTCTTCCTGCTTCTTCTCAATTCCTTCGCCTGTTTCCATACGAACGAATCCCTTGATGGAGATGTTGGCTCCGTTAGCCTTTGCCACTTCAGCGATATATTTGGATACCGGCTGTTTTCCATCTTCTGCCTTAACATAAACCTGATCCATGAGACAGATTTCTTTCATCTCTTTGTTGATACGGCCTTTTACGATACCCTGGATAACCTTTTCCGGTTTCTGGGATTCTTTCGGGTCGTTCTTGATCTGAGCAAGAAGGATTTCTTCCTCATGTGCGATGAAATCTGCACTGATCTCGGAGCGGTTGGTGTATTTGGGATTTAAAGCTGCAACCTGCATACAGATGTTCTTGGCTGCTTCTTTGATCTCATCATTGATGACATCTGTTACAACGTCAACAAGAACGCCGATCTTTCCGCCCATATGAGTGTAGGAAGCGATGAAACCGTCTTCTTCACTAACCTGCTGGAATCTGCGGATGTTCATGTTCTCGCCGATGACAGCAATCTGTCCTGCCAATGCTTCATTTACAGTCTTGCTGGTATCAAACTTCCAGGTCTCAGCCAGGAAAGCTTCCACATCAGCTGCCTCTGTGTCAAGAGCCTGCTCAGCAACCTGTGCTACATAATTCTGGAATTTCTCGTTCTTTGCAACGAAGTCTGTCTCAGCATTTACTTCAACTGCAACTGCTTTGTGACCGTCTTCTGTAACGATAACTTTAACGATACCTTCTGCAGCGATTCTTCCTGACTTCTTCTGTGCTGTGGCAAGACCTTTCTCTCTTAAGAATTCAATGGCCTTATCCATGTCGCCTTCTGTGGCTGTAAGAGCCTTCTTACAATCCATCATGCCGGCGCCTGTCATCTCACGTAACTCTTTAACCTGTTTTGCTGTAATAGCCATGATATATCCTCCAAAATATGTTGATATCGAATTATTCTTCTACGGGTTCCTCTTCGGAAACTTCTGCATCCTGTCCCTGATTTCCTTCGATTACTGCATCAGCCATCTTGGAAACGATCAGTTTAACGGCACGGATTGCGTCGTCATTGCCCGGGATCACATAATCTAATTCTTCCGGATCACAGTTTGTGTCACAGATACCAACCAAAGGAATACCAAGTGTATGAGCTTCCTGGATACAGATTCTTTCTTTTCTCGGATCAACTACGAAGATCATGTCCGGAACATCCTGCATCTCTTTGATACCGCCAAGGTTCTTCTCTAACTTCTCCTGCTGCTTCTTAAGAGCAATGACTTCTTTCTTGGGAAGTACGTCAAAAGTTCCGTCCTCTTCCATCTGCTCAATCTTCTTAAGCTGGGCGATACGGCTCTGAATGGTCTTGAAGTTAGTAAGCATTCCACCTAACCATCTCTGGTTAACATAGAACATACCACATCTCTCAGATTCGTTGCGAATGGAATCCTGTGCCTGTTTCTTTGTACCGACGAAGAGGATCTTTCCACCGTTGGCAGCACACTCTTTTACTGCATTGTAAGCATCGTCAACCATACCTACAGACTTCTGAAGGTCGATGATGTAGATTCCGTTACGCTCTGTGTAGATGTAGGGAGCCATTTTAGGGTTCCATCTTCTTGTCTGATGTCCAAAATGAACACCTGCTTCCAGTAACTGTTTCATTGAAATAACGCTCATTTTTTGTTCTCCTTTTTTGTTTGCGTCTTCCATTG